>JAUWSL010000027.1 GCA_030610085.1 Candidatus Aegiribacteria sp. | reverse complement strand
TTGCCGTCAATGTAAAATCTCCAGGAATTGCCGTCCGGATGATCTCCGGCTACCTCAGCGTAATACATCAGTTCACCGGAGCTGCTATACACGCTGAATGTAGGCACGCTGGGACCGCCGTGCTGGACCCAGATATTTCCCTCTTCATCGACTTCAAGGCCTCTGATCAAAGGTTTGTAAATGTCGGGTTCGATGGGAGGGATCTGGTCGTTTCCCATGGCTAACATTTTGGCTGTCAGGATAAGCCTTTCCATCTCGATTTCCTCTTCCGTCCTCAGTACCGGCTCAAGATCAAGCTCAATTCGTCCGGTTTCTTCTCCATCGGAGCCGTAAATGGTAACCACAGCTTCATCTGCAGACCTTGGCGCTATGTACGTATTACCCGAGAAATCTGCAGCCAGATCGTACCCGTACCATACGAGTTCGATCATTGAGGCCATGTTGCCGGGGTTGAAGGGTGCCGTATCCTCAACATAAGTTATCACAGGCTCGTTATCACCGCATGTGTACTTCGCAATAGTTATCAGCAGCTGCGGTTCTCCGGCTGAGGTGTCAAAATTGATGTCCTTCCTGACGTAGAAACTGTCTTCAGCCCCTTCAATGCATGTAGCGGGAGTTCCCAGCGAAGGCAACGATCCGAGCCATTCACCCGTGTAATAATCGTACTGGTGCACTCCGAGTATCTCGCCGCCGTCACCTGTCAGATAAATATGACCGTCTTCGGAAATTCCAAGGAACGCTATGCTCTGAAGCTCTCCAGGTCCGTTGCCCCTTCTGCCTATCTGTCTGATGAATTCACCCTCCGGAGAGTAAATTCGAATACATGCATAGGCGCAGTCAAGAATGGCAATATTACCGTCGGGGCCGTAGGAAAGCCCTTCTATTGCTCCCATAACGTAATTAGAGTCGCCCATTTCAATACCTATGGAATCCACAGGAACGAGGTATGCTGTGGAAACTTCAGAAGCAGCTTCAGCCGCAACTTCCGCGGCCGTTTCTTCTCCTCCGCAGCCAACGAAAAGTGCCATCAATGCTACTGCTGTTATGATCTTCATAGCGTTCTCCCTGCTTCTAAAAAAGTTCATCCTGCAATCTAAAAGTCATATTCGGATTTATACCATTGCATGAATTGCCAATGATATAGCTCTTCTTCATCAATGGATGATACTATCAAGTTAATACTGTCCAGAGGTAAATGTGTCAAGAGAACAAACAATAAAACTCATATATATTATAATAAATTATATTTATATATTAATTTATTGTTATATATGATATATTATAGGTGTTATAAGTTAAGTTCGATCACCAGTTTCGGTTATGTGGATTCGGGCAAGGGATGAAGAATCGTTCTGGAAATGGTGTCTCTCATACGGGCGGATAATGATTACATCTCCTTCTCCAACAACATGCATCGCTCCGTCACCATCCATGAAAAGAAGTTCTCCCTGAAGCATTGTCACCACACGCTGAAATTCGAATTCCCTCCTTGGCAACCTTCCATCGGGTTTTATTGTGATCAGTCTTACGCTAAGGCCGCCGCAGCCCTGGGCAGGCCCGGCAAGAACTCTTGAGATCACATTCCTGTAACCCTGCCTGGATTCACGCTCGGCCCTAATCGAATCGGCTTTTCTTATCAGTGCCAGTTTTTACCTCCCGGGTCCATACGTTGATGAAGATCCCACCGATACTGTCCATCTGCTGTGGAACTCCGAAGACCACCCCCAGCTGACCGACGCAGGGCCGATTGGTGTATCAAGCCCTGCTGAAAGTCCGGCTCCCCAGATCCACTCACTGTCCTTTATTTCGAATGGTGATTCCCAGTCACATACCGCGCCGGTTTCAACTGAGAGGACGAAAGGTCCGTTCAATCTCCTCCGGAACCTTGCAAGTCCTGCAATTCTCTGCCTTGATGGAAGAGAGTAGTATGGCATCCCGGGGATGAACCTGGATGCCGAGAGCCGACATTCCTGCCAGTTCCATGTAGTTCCCGCAAGCAGCTGTCCCCAGACATTCAGAACCATAGTCCCTTTTCTGAGGAAAGGAACCGCACTCTCGAAATCGTATGACAGATTCAGATGCCTGTATGTCATAAGGGGAGCCCATGAGACCCTTGTTTCGAATCTTACTCCCGTCTTCGGATTTACAGGATTGTCCATGGTTTCGGTGAGGTGGCTGAGGAAAATCGAAGTAAATCCCTGAAATTCATCGGATCCATATCTGTGAACGGTTCCCGAAAGGCCTATTTCGTTAAGCCCCGACCAGCCTGAGGAGAGTCCCCGGGCGATGTCCCCGTGACCCTCTGTCACAACTCTGTAGGATGAGCTGCCATCCCTTTCGAAGGCCTTTACCTGCATCTGATAACCGGAAAGCGAGAAATCGACGAACCATTTTCTGCGTCCGGATGAAAGGTCAAGAACCCGTATTTCGGTAAATACATAGCTGTCTCCACCACCGGCATTCAGTATCAGGTGATCGCCCGCGTTCAGGAAATTCAGGTGCCTGTAGGTTATCCTGCCATCCAGCCCGAACTGGTTGTTGTAGGTCATTCCAATACCGATGGACGAGGGTTCACGTTCGGTAAAAGTATAGATGATATTAATATATCCGGAATCAGGAGAGGATTCCAGAAAGTAATCTACCCTGTCAAACAGCCCGGAAGCGTACAGTTTTTCGGCAGCATCCCGCAGGTTCGCCGAAGTGGCTATGTCCCCTTCTAAGAGTATCATCCAGTCAAGAACAGCATTTTCTGATACTTCCCTCAGCCCGGTGAATTCTATTCCGCTTATAACTCCGGCAGGGAATTCACCAGCTTCAGTCGATGAAGAACGGCTATCGTTTCTGGGTATCTCAGGATGTTCCCGCAGGTACTCAAGCATCTGCGTATATCCTGATTCTATCAGGCTCTCAGCAGCTTCATTTGTAAAGTCATAGCTTTTCGCGCCCCGAAGATCCGGCCTGAAATAGAAATCCGGCTGAGCGCTGTAGAGATCGTTAACCCTTGCTGACAGCGCACTGTAGGTCAGGCTGCCTACCTGGATCAGAGTCGGGTTCTCAGGAACCTCCGCCAGCTCCGAAGAAATATCCACAGCAAGCACCGGATAATCCCATGTCTTCCTGGCTATATCAACAGGGATATTATCGCCCACGCCTCCATCAACCAGCAGCATATCTCCCATCCTAACAGCCGGGAACACTGCCGGTACAGCCATTGAACTCAACTGACACATTGCGAGATTTCCGGAGGAGTGCGCTATCCTTTCATAACTTACGAGATCAAAAGCAGCGAGCCGGAGGGGGACCGGCAGTGAATCGAAATGCAGTCCTCTCTCAACCTGAACAGGACAGGTAAGTGACGATAACAGTGATCCTACTCTCTGAGTTGAAATAGCGCTTCTTGGGAGCAGCGGAGTAAATCCCTTGACCTGCAGCCTGAGAATGTCATGGGAATTCGACAGCCGAAGAGGAAGCATCGTCAACCTGCTGTCCGGTCTGGAAGAAAAAATCAGGCTCCAGTCAGTATTCCTGACCAGGGAATCAATATATCCGGGGGAATATCCGCAGCAATAAAGTCCACCAACAAGGGAACCCATGCTTGTTCCGGTTACACTTCGAATGCAGACGTTCTCCTCTTCGAGAGCAAGTAATGCCCCGACATGAGCAAAACCACGGGCTCCCCCGCCTGACAGAACCAGTGAGATACCGTCACCGCTGTTCTCATTTTCAGCGGACAATAATGTGAGCAGAAGCATTATAAACGTATGAAAAGCCATGAGACTAAACCCTTTACGCCGGGAACTATATCTGTTATTCTATTGTTCCTAAAAGACAGAAATTCTTTATTCGCAATATTTCTAATATTACACACTCCTTAATGAAAGGAAAAGGTATGAAATTCCTATTCTACTTAGTACTTCTTGTTTCCGGGGCAGCTCTTGCCTCGGGGCTTACCACTCTGGAATCATCCGTAGACGGAATTGTTTTTGAGCTTTCAGCTTCGCAGCCTGTTTTCAGAATCCTGTCTATCAGGGGAGAAAACTTCTCCGCTGTCGGCATAGAGGGCGCCGAGAATACCAGCGAGTTCTCGTTTCCCAGGATGCCGGTCTACCGTGCCTGGGTGGAGATCCCCGCAGGCGCAACGGTCGAAGTTACTGTTACCGATGAGACCGTTCAGAATATCAGCGGTCCCGCATGGCCCATCAATCCGGGCATACAGTCCGCTGTAAAGAGCCAGCCGCGCGAGAACTTCATATTCGAGCTAAACGATGAGGTCTACTCCTCCGCTGCGGCTTATCCGGGGGAATGGGTCAGGGTGATATACGCAGGCCAGATGCGCGGCCACAACCTGGCTCTCGTTGAAGTTCTTCCCCTTCGCTGGAACCCCAACGACAACACCTGTGATCTTCTTTCCGAAGCCACCATATCCCTCTCATTCGAAGGCGGCGACATCGGTGCAACCTATGCAAACGCCACCAGGTATTATGCTCCCTCTTTCGAGCAGATTCTTTCAGGATTGACCGTAAACCACACCTCTTTCGAGAGCGGCCTCGACACTCCTCCTGCTCCTTACCTTATCGTAGGGCACGAGGACTTTGTCACAACCGGCATGGACGATTTCGTAACCTGGAAAGAAAGCCTCGGCTTTGACGTAACAATGGTCGATCTCAGCGTAACCGGAAGCTCAGCAGCCGAGATCGAAGCCTACATTCATGACGCTATAGAGAACTGGCCGAGTCCTCCGGTATACGTACTTCTTGTCGGTGATACCGGATATCTCCCCGGTAACGTAGCCACTAAATACGGCGGCGTGACCGACCTTTACTATGTATCCCTGGACGATGGCGGCTTCATACCGGATGCGTTCATCGGCAGATTCTCGGTTACAACCACCGGTGAAGCCATACTTATGGCTGACAGGGTCATTGACTATGAAACGAATGTCAACGGCTCAACACCCTGGGTACAGAATACATGCTGGATAGCCAGCAATGATAACTACACCGTATCTGAGGGAACACACGATTACTGCATAGACAACTATTTAGTGCCTCTCGACTATACTTTTGACAAGATATATCCCCATTCGGGCGGAAACGCTGCTGCCGCTATCGCTTCGATCAATGGCGGCGTATCCATGCTCACGTTCTCCGGACATGGAAGCACTACAAGCTGGGGCGATATGTCCTTCTCACAAACTAATTTCAACTCGCTTACAAACGGAAGCATGCTTCCGGGCGTTCTTTCACACTCCTGCCTGACAGGTGCCTACTCTGTCGGCACCTGCTGGGCCGAGACCTGGACAAGAACACCGGGCAGGGGCGGTCTCTGGTTCTGGGGCTCGGTACCCTCCACCTACTGGGATGAGGATGATATCCAGGAAATAGGTGAGTACGACTACTTCCTCGGGCAGAACATATACTGGCCGATGGGCTTCCTTAACGGCGGGAAAATGGCCGTGTTCGAGTACTACAGCGGCGGCGGCTTAACGCACTATTACTATGAGGGTTACAACCTCATGGGAGATCCCTCGCTCCATATGGCCATCTGGGGAGACATTACCGGAATAGAGGAGCAGCAAGGCGGTACAGTACCTGCCAATACCGGAATTCTGGTGAGCAATCCGGTAAGGTCAGCTGCATTGGTCACTCTTAATGGAAGCGGTCCCGCGGAACTCAACATCTTCGATCTCACGGGCCGGCTTGTTGCAACTCCCTACCAGGGAGAGATCAACGGGTCATACTCGTTCACCTGGAGTGCCGGCGACCTTGTGCCCGGAATGTACTTCCTCCGCCTTGAGCAGGGCGGCGAGGTATCGACTGCAAGGGTAATGGTTCTCAGGTAAAACGCAGTATCAATTTTGACTGCAAAAGCGGGAGGACCCGGTCCTCCCGCTTTCTGTTAGTTGTAACCACTATCTCACCTGCTCAGGCATAACCTGATGAACGACTTCCTCTCTCAGGAATACAAGATAACCGCAGACCTGCACGCCAAAAATATTTGAAATATCCCGGATGTAATACCGCTGCTTCTCATTGTAGTACTGTACAACCTGTTCAGCGGAAGATCCGCTGAAGCTGTCCGTTTTGTAATCAACTATTATGAGCTTCCCGTTATCCCGAAGAAGAAGGTCAACGTAGCGTTTCCTGATTCGTCCGTGTGTTTTGATAACGTACGCGTACTCCCTTCCAAGGATCTCAGATTTCTCGAGATCGAACGGCAGTTCCATACGAAAGAGGTTGAGCGACAGTTCCCTTATCTCCTCGAGATCATCTCCATACAACCTTCTGAGTATTGTTTCATTATTCAGGAACCATTCCCGGGGTGAGGAAAAATCTATCTTCTCCATTATAGAATGGACACATTCACCGATCACAGCTCCGCCCGGCTGCCAGTTTTCAGGCTTCGGATCGATTTCAAACAGGACATCACCATTATTTTCCATAACAGCATGACTTATTTTCACGCGCTGTTTCAGGGCAGAAGTATGGTACGATATATCCTCCGGGAGGACTTCTTCCATGTTCAGGCACCCGGGATCGGATTCCGCTGCTGACTTGACGTTATTCCACAGGATCTGACCTGGTGAATTCTCCTGCACAGGTGGAGACATCACAAAAACAACAAGGGAATCCCTCGGTCTCGTAACGGCAACGTAAAGGAGCCTTCTTAATTCAGCCATCTCCCTTGCCTTGATTATCCCGGTGATTTCCGGCCAGTAGGGTGATTTCATTGTGTACTTGCCCGCAGCTCCCAGGGGTATGCCAAGATTAAAGGCTGCTTTCCCTTCATGGTCGTACGAAATTACCCTGTCCTTGCTGCCCCTTCCTGAATGAGCAGAGGGAGCTGCCAGGGCTACATTCTTCCAGGCCAGGCCCTTGGCCCTGTGTATGGTCGTAACGGTAACAGCTCCTCCTTCGGCGGGAACAGTTGAAGGTTCCTCCTGTCTTTCAGGAGCAAGATTCTTATCAAGAACATTCAGCAGCTCGGCAGGGGTTCTTATCTCTCCGGAAAGAACCCGCTCTAGAAGGAACTGAAGGTTTCCCATTCTTCTTGACCCCTGGTATCGGGCGGCTGCAACTACGGCAATCATCTCAGTCTGAAAGTAGAGTTCGATAAGAAAATCTTCAAACGGTATTGTCAATATGGATTGCCTGAGTCTTCTAAGCTGCCTGTTGGCTTCCTTTACCTCAAACGGGCACTCATCGGTCTGTTCAATATACCCGGTGGTTCCCGATGCAATTGCTCCGTTGATAACATTGTCGGAAATCCCGAAGAAGAGGGATCTGAGTGTATGTACCCATGCCAGGCTGTCCGCCGGGTAAAGGATGCATCTTACAATTTCCCGAAGGTCAGTGATCTCGGGACGGTTGAAGAAATCCCTCGATGAGTTTACATAATATGGGATCCGTTCCCTTTCAAAGGCATCGATGAAGTGATGAATGTGGGTCCCTGACCTGAAAAGCAGAGCGTAGTCTCCGGGTAAGTTCCCCTCCTGGAAACCTTTTTTCAGATAATCCACGTACCACTGAGCCCCGAGGAGTGCACCGTACGCATTTACGTTGTATCTGTCCTTGCACTCAGCAGGTATTTCGGGAAGTTTTACCACTCTTACAGGCTCCCCTTCCGGAGCTCCGGGGCGGGGTTCGATTCGTGAGTATTCGCAGCTGAAGGGCAGTTCTTCAGGTGTCCGATCCCCGAACAGGTGAGATCCGAAAGCGTTGACAAACCTGATCACCGCTTCGCTGCTCCTGAAATTGGTTGTTATTGTTTCGGAGAGGGCACCGCCTTCTTCAAGCCTCTTTCTGAAACTGCGGTAGGTTTCTATGTCGGCGTTTCTCCAGCCGTAGATAGACTGCTTATCATCAGCCACAATGGTAACGCACCCGTCGGGCAGGCTCCCGGCTTCTTCGAGGAAGGCGGCAAAGAGCCTGACCTGGTCCGAGCTGGTATCCTGGAACTCATCTATAAGAACATGATCGAACTTTTCCGAAAGATATCCTGAAAGCCTGTCATTGGCGGCTATGGCTTTCCATGTGATGTACAGCAGATCGTCGTAGGATAACCTGCTTCTGTCTCCGTCCCATTTCCTGCGTAGTTCATCAGCAAATCCGCCCGCGAAATTCCACGTCTGTACCGTCGGTTTTCCTGATCCTATTACCGGCATGATTTTCTTGAACTGGTCCCTGGCTTCACCCAGAAGCTGCTTTGCCTCTGCTTTATCTTTCCAGTTCTGCGCTTTTCCCTGCCCGGTATTTATTACTGAGCATAACCTTGTCATGCTTTCGTAGTCGTCACCCGACAGATCCTTTTTAAGTTTCCGTACGCCTTCCAGAAATTTCATCCCGCCGATATAAAGTTTATCTGAATTATCCGTACATCCTGCAAGTACGTTTTCAACGGCTGTTTCGAATTCCTCGGTGAATTCGCTGAAAATCCTCTGAGCAGCTGCTTCGCCGCCTATATTATCTACCGAATTCAGCCACCTTCTTTTCTCTATCCCCAGGGCAACTTCTCTCTGCAGACCGGTTCCTGTCAATTCCAGGATTTCTCTGCTGGACTGGTCCTGAAGACCCAGCAGCCATCTGTCCCAGTCCCTGTTTATCTCCATCGGGTCAAAATGACCTTCAGTGGTGGTGAATGCCGGATCAACCCCGGTCAGATTGAAATATTCCCTGAGAACCCTGGATGCGAACCTGTGTATGGTTGATATCCAGGCAACCGAAACGGTCTTTCGGGCTTCAAGACAGTTCCTGTTATCCTTCTCCTCGCTCAGTCTGTTCCTTATTCGCATGCGCAGTTCCGCTGCGGCCGGTCTGGTGAAGGTAACAACGGCGATTCTATCGAGCGGGATTCCATTTTTCACCAGTTCTACAACCCTGTCCACCATAAGGGTTGTCTTACCTGTACCGGCGCTTGCCTGAATGAATACGTTTCTAACTGTCTCCCGAAGAATAGCGTCTCTCGATGGCTGATCCCCGGGTGCAGTTTCTTTTTTCATTTCTTCAGAACCAGCCCTCTGAAAATTTCCATCCTGCTGTCCGATCTGGCCTTTTCGACAATCCTGCTGTATGGATTTCTTCTGCATACTCCGAGGTAAACGCAGTTACTGCAGCTTTTAGTCGGGATCGGAGGGAACAGGCCCGCCCGGATCGATGCTACTATTCTTTCCGCATTCTCCGTAACGGTCTCCATTATGTTTTCAATTTCATCCCCGGTGAAGCTGACTGATTTACCCGGATTGCTGTCCGAAATTCCCACATAAGCAACTGTAGCAATGTTCTTCCCTGTAAGATTCTGCTTCGCAAGCTGATAGTAGAAGGGCAACTGAAAATTACTGCGAGCACCGATTCCCTTTTTTGAAGGCAGTTTTCCAGTTTTCAGATCAAGCAGAACAAGGTTGGATTCAGCATCCTGAAGGATAAGGTCTATTCTTCCGCCTATAGGCATATCACCCAGGCTGCCCTCAAAGTCGGCTTCACTGTCGACGTACTTCCAGCCCTTCGGGGCAAGTTCCGAAAGACTGGACAATATTATCTGTTTCTGCTTTTCTATGAAAATGTCCGCGAAGAGCTTCGAACCTAATATTCCAATGAGTGAATGTTCAGCGGCCTGCTCCCGGAGAATATCATCGACCTGCTCCAAGGTTGGAGTAAATCCATATTTCTCCACGGTTTTCTCAGTGGCTGAATGTATTATCAATCCCTTTACCCGGGGTTCGGGTGAAGTGCCTATCTTCGTTAATTCGATTCTTTTTATTCTCCATCCCGTTGACATCAGCAGGGCAAAGGGGCACCTCATATACCTCTCAAGCAAAGTGGGACTGATCCTGTCCAGTTTTACCGGAGAGTGATCAAGTATGCCGTCGTAGCAGTCAAAACCACTGTAATCCATTCTTGAATGTTCCGCAGTATAAGCACGGGAGAACACAGGACTTGCCGGATAATTCCCCACGCTTGCGGCAAGAATTCTTTTCTGACCGGGGTGCGTCCCTCCAGTCATCTGTGAAAGAGGAGAAGAAGACTCAGTTACGAACCAGGCTGCCCTTCCGGTCCGGTTATTATCCGGATGTACCAGGTTCGATATGAACGGTGAGGGTGATATTTCGGTTCCCTTACTATCGGTCTGTCTGTAAATGATATCCAGAGTTTTGGCTGCCGCTTCCCCGGCCTGTCTCAGAAGAAATCCATCCTCGGTTTCGCGTTCATGTTTCAGTGTCATCTGCAGCCTGTCACGCAGTTGTTCACTGAGTCTTGGATCTTCAGTCAATGGCAGGGGATAAACCCCCTCCTCCATATCCATCAGCAGAACGCTGTCGTAGTGGCATCCCCTTGCCTTCTCTATGGCAAGAACCCTGAAGCCGTTCTGGTCAGCTTCCCTGAGTACGATATCCTTCGCCTGGTAGTAAAGCCTCAGAGTATCACTGAGTTGAGCTATGGATACTTTCAGAGAGAATGTGAACATACGAGGATCAAATAGAGAATCCCTTACAGAGCGGGGGGTTGATAGCGAAGTTGTTTTTTCGAAGAATTTCTTCAGATGTTCAAGATATTCACCTGCATACGCCTTTTTCGGCAGGCCGCTGAAAAAGATGTCCAATTCCCTGAGAAATGAGCCAAGCCTGTTCCCTTCCTCAAGCGAAGAGTACAGATCCCTCCATTTATTCAATCCCATTCTAATGCCGCTGTTCACCGCAACAGCGATGATTTCGAGAGGATCTGCGGCGAATTCGTCTAAAAGCAGCCCTGATGCAAATAGATTTTCGATATGGACATAATAGAAATCCGTACTTATCGCTTTCATCAGGTTCAGAACGTATGCTCCTTCCGGGAAACAAGACAGCTTTGTCTTCAGAGGAGCATTGGCCGGAATTCCCTCATGATGAGCGAGACGGACAAGACTTTCACCCTCCTGTTTCCTTCGTACAACTGCTATTCGATCAAGTTCAATGCCTCTGTCTTTATTCAATTCACAGATGCGCTTCAGAACCGCTCTGCAGGCTCCGATCTCTCCTGAAACCGCAGTAACCCGAAACCCTTCCACTGGAACGGCAGGTCTGTTCTGATTTGAGTTAAGTGACTCGAAGAAACCGGCAAAGCTGTTCATCTGCTTCATGTTTCCGGATCTGACAATGGAACCGATCCCCAGTTCCTGAAGGAGTTCTTTAGTACGCAGATAAATGCTGCTCCACTGTGAATTCTCAGAAACTGGGCTGAACCAGAATACCTCCTTCGCAGATTTGCAGAACCTCTTCAGGAAACGTCTCTGTGAAGGGTTAAGATCGTAAAAACCGAAGAAGATATATGCTCCCTGGATCCCTGCAGGAACTACGCCCTCCATTATCATATCACCGCAGGACACGTATCCCTTCTGTCGTGCGGTATCGTACCCGTTCATAATCCTGCCGATAGTGCTTTCGGTTTCGGTCTGTCCCCCTGAAAGCGACAGTGATGTGATCTCGTAAAGCTCCGGAGTAATACCATGTTCGTAGAGGTTTTCGAAGAATGTTCCCATAGAATGAGCTGTATCCGTATTCTCCCTTAGATCGAACAGAGGTTCTGCCTCTTTCAGTTCTTTCATAGCATTGAGGGTGAAGAGGGTTCTGTCGGGATCACTGATTTTTTCAACAGGGACTGGAACGGGACTGATTTTCTGAGCAAGATGCCTTATGCCCGGAAGGAATTCAATCCCTCCAATGACCCCTTTTTCAGAATTCTTTACGAGAAGCTGCCTCAGTCTGTCCAGCTGACCGGTTCCAGCAGAGATAACTGAAAGTTTTCTGCCGTCACGCTGTATACGATGGGCCAGCTCAAGAAAGTCTTCCTCCAGTGCCCTGTAATGGCCTTCATATAGGGTCTTTACGCTCATGTTTCCCGTTCGCCAGGAGTTCAGTTTCGAATAGCTGAAAATGAATATTACACATAATCACCTGCGGGACAACGTCCCTCCACGCAGATATGTTATTTTAAGAAAGATGGTCATCGTCATGGAGTCCGGAATGACCAGCACTGGAACCTCATTTCTAAAATGGTATACTCATGAGTACGAAAGTAATATTCCGGAAAGGGGAGTACCGATGAAGCGTGAAGATATCCTTGAATTCGTTCGACGCAATACTAATGCGTTCATGGCCACATTAGACGGAAGCAAACCCTGCGTCCGGGCAATGGGTACGGCGCATATTGATGAGAACGGTCTTACCTTCTGTACTGGTACAGGTAAGGATGTCTGCAGACAGCTGCTTTCCAATCCCTCGGTCGAACTCTGTTACTGGAACATGAAAGAAGGAATTCAGCTGAGAGTCCGAGGAATGATGGAGAAGCTCGATGATGAAGCACTCAAAAAGCATATAGTGGAGACAAGGTTCACCTTTCTTAAACCTGTGGTAGAGCAGTTCGGATGGTATACGCTTACCCTTTTCAGACTTTCGGGCGGCGAGGCAAGAACATGGTCATCTGAGAATCCTGCGGAAAGAAATCCTGTAGTCTACGATTTCTGAGTATCGTTGATAATATTTTTCCAGTCAGCATCAGACAATTCCACCTGCTTGACTGCCTACCATATTTGTAATATTGTACAAATATACAAATATGGAAAGGATCGACATGACAGTGGATATGATTCGATTCGAAAAAAGAGCTGAAATAATAAAAGCTATGGGTAACGCAGCACGTCTCGTGATGGTAGAGGAACTCTCAAGGAATGAAAAGACAGTTGGAGCCCTGACGGAACTGGTTGAGCTCGATATTTCCACCGTATCCCGCCATCTGCTGATACTTCGTCATGCGGGAATCGTTTCATGCAGCAAGAACGGTAACAGAGTACTGTACCGCCTCCGAACTCCATGTGTTCTGAACTTCTTCGACTGTGTCGAGAAGGTTCTGAATGGTGAAGATGAATCCACGGACAGCTGTTCTTCTGATCCGTGCGGAGAATGCATTTAGAGAAATATCATTCAAATTTTCGACGAGGATAGATGATGGATTGGAAGAAGGATAGGAATTCTCTTGGTTACATGTTCGGGTTCTTCCTTATCGCGTACTTTCTGCCGGTCGGGTGGAATCGATTCGACAATGCAATATTTGAAGCCCTCTTTCTACTGAGGGAGTATGCGAGAGAACATGTTCTGACCTGTCTTCTTCCAGCGTTTTTCATTGCCGGCGCGATATCAGTATTCCTCAGCCAGGCTTCGGTGATGAAATACCTCGGAGCACAGGCAAAGAAAGTCATAGCTTACGGAGTTGCTTCGGTATCCGGGAGCATACTTGCCGTATGCTCCTGCACCGTTCTTCCCCTGTTCGCAGGTATTTACAGGATGGGAGCCGGGATCGGACCGGCAACCGCTTTTCTCTACTCGGGTCCCGCCATCAATGTGCTTGCGATAATTCTTACAGCGAGAATTCTGGGCCTTCAGCTGGGTATAGCACGCGCAGTCGGAGCTGTTGTGTTCAGTATAGTCATAGGTCTTCTAATGCACCTGATATACGGAAAGAAAGAGAATGAAAGAACGGTTACAGCAAAGGCGTCAGTAACTCATGATGATGCTTCCCGCCCGCTGTGGCAGACAACTCTGTATTTTGCGAGCATGGTCGGTATCCTCATATTCGCCAACTGGGGAATGCCCTCCGCTGATTCAGGACTCTGGAGCCTGATCTACTCCTGGAAGTGGTTCATAACCGGCACCTTCGCCATCCTTCTTGGCCTTATACTGACAATCTGGTTCAACGTAAAAGCCTGGAAACTGCTTATCGTCTCTGCTGCCATTGCTGCATCTGCTGTAACTTTTCCGGGACATCCTGTGATTGCTTTTGCAGCCGGTCTCATCGGATTTTCCATCGTTCTTACAACAGGCAACAGCGAAACGAAATCGTGGTTTGACTCTACGTTCGGGTTCGCAAAGCAGATATTTCCTCTGCTCTTCGCCGGAGTACTGATCGCAGGCGCGCTCCTCGGGCGGCCCGGCAATGAGGGTCTGATCCCTTCAGAATGGGTCAGTTCGGCCGTTGGAGGGAATTCAATCATTGCAAACCTGTTTGCCTCGATCGCGGGCGCTTTCATGTATTTCGCGACACTCACAGAGGTACCCATCCTTCAGGGGCTCCTTGGCGCAGGGATGGGCAAGGGCCCGGCCCTGGCTCTTCTGCTGGCAGGCCCCGCCCTTTCATTACCGAATATGCTTGTTATAAGGAGCATAATGGGGACATCCAGAACAATCACATTCATATCGCTGGTTGTGTTAATGGCTACGATCAGTGGAATAGTCTTCGGACTGTTTTCAGGTTAGGAGAAAAAATGAAGAAAGAGATAAAGATACTCGGTACCGGATGTCCGAAGTGCATTAAAGTGGCTGAACTGGCAGAACAGGCAGCGATTGACCTGGGGCTGGAGTACGAATTGGAAAAGGTCACCGATATCAACGAAATCATCGGCTACGGAGTAATGCTGACCCCAGCTCTGGTAGTTGATGGTGATGTAAAGTTTGCAGGGTCTGTTCCCTCGATCGATCAGATGATCGATTACATAAAATAAACCTGAAAAGGAAAACATGAAACCTGTAATAAGAACAGCAATAGTAATATTCGTCTGTCTTCTGGCCGGAGCTGCAATTTTCGCCGGAAAGAATAACGGATCCGCTGATACGATGGTTGCTTCTGGAGACAGTTCTTTGCCAAGACTTCTGGATCTTGGATCGCATTATTGCACACCATGTCAGATGATGGTCCCGGAACTGGATGCTCTCTCGGAGGAATACGCGGGTGTTGTGAATGTTGAATTCATCGATGTGAACGAGGATCAGCATGCAGCAGAAACATATGGTGTCAGGCTCATCCCGACCCAGATTATTTTTGACGCGGATGGGAATGAATTGTTCAGACATGAAGGTTTCATGAGCAGAGAAGAAATGGCCGCAAAACTGATCGAATTCGGTTACAGTTCATCTCCCTCTCAGAACTAGACCCTATGGAATATCTCATAAATTCTTTAACAGGTGCTGTTGAATCGGCTGCACCGATCGCCGTTCCACTTGCACTGCTGTGGGGAGTACTGAGTGTTCTTCTAAGCCCCTGCCATCTGGCAAGCGTTCCTCTTATCGTAGGATATATTTCCAGGCAGGGAAGGGACCGGGCTTTCAGCATTTCAGCAGTTTTCTCCCTTGGAATAATGATCACAATAATTCTTGTGGGAATTGCTACCGCTGCTGCTGGACGCCTGCTTGGAGATATAGGCCAGTTCGGGTACTATTTTGCCGCGGCCGTAATGCTTTACTTCGGATTGAATCTGCTCGAGGTTCTGCCATCTCCTTTCAAAGGAGATAGGAGCATTTCATCGAAAAAATCCGGGCTTGCAGGAGCTTTTCTTCTGGGTCTCGTATTCGGAATTGCTCTCGGCCCATGCACATTTGCCTTCATGGCTCCAATTCTCGGTGTAGCCTTCAGTGCGGGCAGCGAACACCCGGCCTTTTCAATTCTCCTTATCGTTGCTTTTGCTGCAGGTCATTGCGGAGTGATTATTGCAGCAGGGACATTCTCCAGTGCTATCCAGAGGTTTCTGAAGTGGAATGAGAATTCAGGTGTTGTCCCGGTACTGAGAAAGATATGCGGTGTGCTTGTGATACTGGGTGGATTGTATATTCTATATCGATATGCCTGAGGTGGATTAATAGTTCCGGTCAACATCCTGAATACGATTATCGTAAGCAGAACATACTTTCGCTCAATGCATCCCCTGGCAGATCCGTACGGACAGCATTATACTGAAAACTTATTCATACAGTAGTTTCCTCTCTAATGAAGGGAGAAGGATAATGCAGGAAACCAGGCTTTCCTATATACGCTACAACGCGAATCTTTACGAAGAGAAGGAGAATGCTACACCGGAGGAGTGCGTAGATCTTTGCAGCTCATCCGATATTATCTGGATAAACGTTGAGGGTATTCATGATACAGAAACCATCGATAAGATCGGGGAGCTTTTCAACCTTCACTCCCTGACGGTTGAGGATATTCTCAATACCATGCAACGGCCGAAATTCGAGGATTTTGACAGCTATCTTTTCATCGTGCTGAAGATGCTCGGTATTTCGGATATGAAAAGCGGTATGGAGAAAGAACAGGTAAGTGTAATACTTGGAGAGAACTTCGTTATAACTTTCCAGGAGAGACCGGGTGATGTATTCGATACCGTAAGGGAGTGCATAAGGGGAGCCAGGGGAAGGATCCGCAAGGCAGGGGCTGATTATCTCGCGTACGCCCTTATCGACGCTGTAGTAGACAGCTACTTTCAGATACTTGAGTCTATAGGAGATCAGATCGAGCAGGTAGAGGATCGGGTCATTCTGGATCAGGAACCTGACACCATATCAAAGATACACAAATTCAAAAGAGCCATGCTCTTCATGAGGAGAACCGTCTGGCCACTGAGGGAAGAAATCGCTCTTCTGGAAAAGAGCGGCTCAGATCTTGTCACGGAACCGACATCACTTTTCATCAGAAACCTGTACGACCATACCATACAGGTTATCGATACTGTGGAAACCTACAGAGACATAATATCCGGGATGCACGATACATACCTTTCAAGCGTGAACAACAGAATGAACGAAGTAATGAAGGTCCTCACGATCCTGGCTACGATTTTCATTCCCCTTACCTTCATCACCGGCGTCTACGGTATGAATTTCAGGCACATGCCGGAGCTTTACTGGGAGTGGGGCTATTACGGGGCACTTGGCCTCATGCTTGTAGTAGCCATAGCAATGCTTGCACATTTCAGAAAGAAGAAATGGATATAGCCATGATTGATGGAAAGGCTGTTTCCTGTGACTGTAACTTCTGAAGGATTCCTTGGAAGGCAGCTGCTGTCGATAAGGAACAGGATAGGCTCAACGACAGACCCCTCAAGCCTGAGAAAACTTCGCAGGAGGGAGATCAGGATACTCCTTCAGCTGGGAAACCATACGGCCGCCCGGGATATCTGCGAAGCACTTGTATCGGATAATCCCACCTGGCCTGCCGGATACTCCATAAAGGCCGATCTGGCCTGCCGGATGAGTAAATGGGAAGAAGGAGAGGGACTGTTCGAGAGGGCTGCCGCAGAGCATGAAAAGGCGGGGAATATCAAAGCGGCTGCAAGGCTGAGAACCGGGCCTCTATACAGGCTTGCAGAGGCTAGAGATGACCATGAGAAGTGTCTTTCCCTCTGCCGGGGAGAGGGAGAGCTGCAGAGTATTCTCAAGATCCGTTCAGGAAGGCAGAGCGGAAGCACCGAAGCCATGCTGCCAGAAGGAACACAGGACTGGCTTGCGCAGCGTCTGTTGATGCTGGAATCGGCATGGAGGGGTGCGCAGCAGCACGAACTTCTTCAGACAGCTGAAGAATGGCTGAACAGTGAACCAGAATGGAGATGGCGTTTCATTGTTGAGAGCATGGCAGTAATGAAAAGAGACGGACTTAACCTGGATGGATGGAAAAGATCGGTTAAAAGTACCGTATGTCCGGTTCTTGATCCAAGATTTCACACTGAATGGAGGAATATTTTCAATGAAAGATAAAACCGATCTTGAAGGCCTTTCCAGTCTGGGTGGAAAAAACATGCCTTCAAGAAAACTTGAAACTTTTCCCAACCATCACATGGATAGAGATTACATTGTGACACTCACAACCGATGAATTCACCTGCCTGTGCCCTAAAACAGATCAACCGGACTTCGCCGATATTTCCATCGAGTACATTCCAGATGAAAGAATCGTCGAGTCGAAATCACTGAAGCTTTACTTCTGGTCTTTCAGGAATGAGGGAGTTTTCCATGAGCATGTGGCGAACATAATACTGGATGATCTGGTAGAAGCTCTGCAACCCCGCTGGTGCAGGGTTGTTGCAGATTTCGGGATAAGAGGCGGGATCGCTATTTCTGTGGATGCGGAATACGACAGGGATAAATAGGGACGGAGGGATCACCTCCGTCCCTATTTATCCCTTTTCCATTCGAACCTGGCGTAAGCTGTATGATTATGTATGCTTTCCTCGTTTTCAGCGGTAACCTGAAACCACGTCAGTCTGTCATCCTCAAGAAGTTTTTCCCCCGCGTTACGAACCATGTCTTCTACGAATACCGGGTTATCGTAGGCAAACTCGGTCACATACTTTTCGTCGGGCCTTTTCAGAACTGAAAAAACCGGGGAGGACGCGGACGATTCCGCTATCTCTATCAGCTCCTCTATCCAGACGATTTCGGGAATTCCATTCTCGTCAGGCTGACTCCGAACTTCGATAGTTATATGTCCACGCTGGTTATGAGCTCCATAACTGCTTATTTCCCTGCTGCATGGGCAGAGGCTGCATACAGGTACGGTTACTCCAAGAATGAAATCTTCACCTTCCGGGCCGCTCTTTCCATAAAAGGTACACTGATAATTCATCTTCGCGGTAATCCCGGTTACAGGGGCTTTCTTCTCGAGAAAATAGGGGAAACTGACTGTCATTCTTGCCGATTCAGCGTCAAGAACCTGCTTCAGTTCCGCAAGGATAGCAGGAATAGTACTGCCGTCAAACTCACATGTATGCCCGGCAAGAATCTCTACAAACCTGCTCATATGCGTCCCTTTGAAATGGTGTGGAAGTTCAACGGACATGGATATGACAGCGACAGTACTCTGCTTTTCATTTTCCCTGTCAAGAAGTGTTACAGGATACTGAAGGTCTTTGATACCAGCCTCGTCCAGCGTGATTTTTCTGAAATCAGGGCTGTTCTGAACATCGTTCATACTTTTTCCTGTCCTCTGTACCTGCATCCTGTTGATGATGTCTCTTTTATCTCTATCATGCTCAGCTCGGGCAGTATCGGTTTCAGTCTGTTCCAGACCCAGATGGCAATATTCTCACTGGTGGGATTCTCAAGCCCGAGGATATCGTTGAGGTACTTGTGATCGAGCTGGTCGATAACCGGCGCACACAGTCTTTTAATCTCTCCGAAATCCCTCACCCATCCGCTCTCGCTTCCAATCCCGGCTTCCAGATGAATTAAAGCTCGAAACGTGTGACCATGGAGCTTTCCGCATCTGTGCTCAGGAGAAAGATTCGGGAGGAGATGAGCGGCATCGAATTTGAACTCTCTGTATACTTCCATTCCATTGTCTCCTTACGGTACGCCTAAATACTTGTGGATCTGAAGACTAAGAGCCCATCGGGGATTATTCAGGCAGTATTCAACTGCCAGTTGAGTATTACTTTTAAAATCGATCCCGGATATGGGCTGCAGGTAGAAATGATCGAAATCAAGTGAAAGGTACCTTTCGGGGTCGATATTCTTCTGAGGAAATGCCAGTTTCAATTCGTTGCCCTTTCTTACTGCCAGCTCTTCGTCCTCCTTTGGGCTTACGCAAACCCAGTCAATTCCATCCGGAAGCTCTATTGTTCCGTTTGTTTCCAGCAGTATTTCAAACCCTTTCAGATGGAAAGCTTCGGCAAGCTGTCCATCAAGCTGCAGAAGAGGTTCGC
>JAUWSL010000075.1 GCA_030610085.1 Candidatus Aegiribacteria sp. | reverse complement strand
TATTGAATTGACTCTCAAATGAATCATAATATGTATTTAGGAGCTAAAATATGTCCTGGAAATGTGATATCTGTGGTAAAGGACCTTCAGTCGGAAATCGAGTCAGCCACTCTAACAGACACACAAAACATGTCTGGAAACCGAACCTTCAGAATGCAAGGATCATGGTCGACGGTAAGATAAAGAAAGTCAAAGTCTGCACAAGTTGCATCAGATCGGGTAAGGTTCAAAAAGTTTAGAAATCTTACCTGCAGCTATTCAGATTCTTCTGTTTCCAGTTCCTTCTGCATATCTTTTAATCTGCTCTGATTAAGAGAACATGATGCGTGGTACTCACGGGCAAGCCTTGTATGACCGAAACCCATATTCAGGAAACCCCATTCGAAAGAAGTTTCGGGATCGATCTCTTCCAGAACCCATTTGATATTCACACCGATTTTCTTAAAAGCGGTATTCCATCCTACGCCTGAAAGCTTCTCTTCAAGAACTCTGCTGGTCCTGTGATCTCCCCTGGCAAACAGCGCTCTTATATGAGCCTCCCGCGGATCTTCGCATCTGACAGTGACTCGCTTGATCTTGCCAAGCTCGGTTTCGAGCAATTCTATCCATTCCCTTAAGTTTATGGGAGTCGCCATTGCAGTCCATTGGAATGCAGTCCATGGTTTTGGTATGAAAGGATTTATGTGAACATTAATTGGCAGCGTATTTCTACTGCGGATCTCTTTGACGAAATCGATTATTGCGGCTCTGTCAGCTTCGGTCTCAAAGGGCAGACCTATCATGAAATATATCCTGATACTGCTTGCATCTCCGTTGGAGTGTTTCTCGACCGAATCGAAAAGCTGGCTGTTCTTGAGTTTCTTCCCGATAACTCTTCTCAGGGAATCAGTTCCCGTCTCGGGAGAGAGTACTATAGACCTCTCAGCAAGGTCATCGAAGTACTCGTTGGAGTGTATCTGGTCTTCGTATTTGTTTGAGCAGAATATTATTTCCAATTTCCGTTTCTTCGCTGCCTTGATTACCTTGCGCAGTTCAGGATAGGATCTGGGTGAACTGCCCAGAAGCGCGAGTTTCTTGATATCGGGCAAGTTCTCAATTGTGTTTTCCAGTTCCTCAAGCTTGCATTCTCTGTATGGAAGGCTGACGTATCCAGGCTGACAGAATTTGCAGTTGAATGAACAGCCTCTTGATATTTCGAGCATTGTTATATCGCTGTTGATGCAATCGGAAGAATGAATGAACGAGGTCATTCCCATTCCATCTGAACCTGCCCACTGCCTCATGATCGAGCTGACCTTACCCGGTATGTCATGTACTGAAGGAATGTACATGCCTGGCAGCGTGGCAAGCCTACGGAGAAGTTTCTTTTTAGAAGCACCCTGTGCACCGAGACTTTTGATCGTATCGAGAACAGGGCCTATTGAAGGTTCTGTTTCCCCTATTACGAATGCATCCATGAAAAGTGAAAGAGGCATAGGGTTAGCAGTAACCGGTGTCCCTCCAGCAATTACAAGAGGCCATTTACTGACTCTTTCTTCAGCTCTTATCTCTATATCTGAAAGCCTCATCATCTCAAGGATTCTCAGATAGTCGTCCTCGCTGGTAGGTGTGAAAACAAGCAGATCACACTGCTTTATCGATTTTCCGGTTTCAAGGGTGAGAGCTGGATTCTCGTACCTGCTTCTCCAGTGGAATTCATCCTTTTCAGGATAAAATGCCCTCTCGCAACAGGTTTCAGGCCAGGAAGCGAGCTGTTTGAAAATACTCTGGAATCTAAGAGATGACATTGCGTTTCTGTATTCTTTGGGAGAAGCCAGGACTATTTCAAAAATCCCCTGGCTGGAGAAATCATAGGTACAAGTTTCATTATCCAGTAGCCTGCGTCGACGTTCATCATAATATTCAGCTGCAGGTTTTCTGCTCATAGGTATTACCCTCCATTCATGGATGCGGGTAATATACGTTAATGAAACAGATACCGCTAGATGATATTCTTATCAATATGCTATATAAGTATTTACAATATCGATATTAATTTTCGATCAGCTTCTGAAGAATGGCGGCTGCTTTTTTCTTTCCTCCTTTCCGCTGGATCTGGCGGCTCCGAGAATGAAAGGTATTCTGCCACGCTCGAGATCCCGATTGGCAGTATGAGTTTTTATCTCATGAGGCAGCCTGATATCCACCGGATCGATTTCAGTATCTTCGACTTCACCGAAACCAGTAGCAATTACCGTAACTTTCAGTTTATCACCCATGCTTTCAACTATGCTGGTTCCCAGAGATACATCAGCCTGCGGTCCTACTGCCTTTGTAACGATCTCCACTGCATCGTGGAATTCAGCGAACTTCATGCTTGAAGACGCCTGAATGCTGACCAGAAGGGACTGTGCCCCTTCGATCGATACATTCTCCAGAAGTGGATCCGATATGGCTCTGCTTGCAGCTTCGGAAGCGCGATGTTCACCATTGCAGCAGCCGGTACCCATCATGGCACCTCCGCCGGTTGTGATAACCTTTTTGATATCCTGGAAATCAAGGTTCATCAGGCCTGGAGATGAGATTATGTTCGCTATACCTTCCACAGCATCCTTAAGGGTTCTGTTGCCTCTCTCGAGGGCATTGGATAACGTCTCATCATCACCGGCTTCACGACGAAGACTATCGTTCGGGATGACGATAAGTGTATCCACTTCTTTCCTGAGAGCTGATATACCCTGTTCCGCTCTGTTCTTCTTGATAGAACCCTCGATCTCGAAGGGCCTGGTTACAACTCCGACAGTTATTGCATTGAGGTCCCTCGCAATGCGGCTCACAACGGGCGCTGCTCCGGTACCTGTTCCACCGCCCATGCCTGCAGCGATGAAAACCATGCTGCAATCCTGGAGGCTTTCGACTATTTCATCCCTGCTCTCCTCAGCTGAACTCTCTCCCGTTTCTACATTTCCACCAGCCCCCAGACCACCGGTAAGCTTGGGGCCAAGCTGCACTTTCAGATCAGGATCGCAGTTCTGAAGTGCCTGAAGGTCAGTGTTCATTGCGATATATTCAACGCCCACAATGTCAGCATTCAACATCCTGTCTATGGCGTTACACCCGCATCCGCCGATACCAACCACGACAATTTTTGGTTTGCCGTGATATTCCTCGGTCACGTCAACTATCTGGAGCCTCGGTCCTTTCTCCTGCGGTATCATCTTTCCTCCCCTGTTCGCTATATGAGTTTCCTTATCAATCCCTTTATCTGTAACACAGCTTTATTCAGCGGATTAGATACTTTCCTCTCCTCCAATTCGCTCTCTTCCTCATGTGAAAGCAGTACAAGTCCCACAGCATTGGCGAATTCAGCACTTTCTATCAGAGAAGACGACATGTCTATTCCACCAGGTCTTCCAACTTCAACAGGTATGCCGATAATTCTGGATGCCACACTGGTTAATCCTCGAAGGTAAGAAGTCCCTCCGGATAGGACTATTCCCGCAGGGAGATCCGATTCCTGGATTCCAGCCTGCTTCAGTTCACATAGAATGTCTCCCAGAATATTTCCCGCACTCCTGTATGCAATTTCATTTACGGCTTCATCTGTGATGGGAATGGTGCTCCTTCCACCGAAGGTACTCACTGTTATTTCCTTGTCCTGTGTCTTGGACCTGCTGGAAATGTCGATGTACTCCCTCTTCAGTCTTTCCGCTTCGTATCCTGGAATGCGAATCTGCTGCAGAGCCCTTGTGATCGATTCGCCTCCGCACGGAATCACTGAAAGATGAGCGAGTACGCCCGAGTGGAATACCGCAATATCAGTTGTATCAGCACCTATATCTGCGAGCACCACTCCAATTTCCATTTCATCAGGTGTCAGAACGGACCTTGCGGATGCAGATGCGGCAGGATAGATCCCCGAGACGTTCTTTCCGGAATCACGGATTACCTGCTCAAGGTTCAGAACGGCAGTTCTGTCTGCGGTTACCATGTAGATATCCGCGGTAAGCCTTTCCGCCCTCAGACCTATGGGAGGCCGAATAAGCCTGCTGGAACCATCAATGGTGTATCCGCATTTCTCAGTTCTGAGAATCATTGATTCCCTTGGCAGCTTGATAAGCTGCGCGGTTTCAGTTGCATCTTCGATATCCATCCAGGTCACTTTCCCGGATACGAATTCATCCTCCCGCTCAACATTTACTGTTCCCCTGCCGGGGAAACCTCTTACGTGCGATCCACTTATTGACACCGCTGTATCGGTTATTTTCCATGATGAAAGCGATTCAGCCTCTTCAATAGCTTGAGATGCCGCTTCGGCAGCCCCCTGCAGGTCGACTATCACGCCCTCGATTACGCTGCCTGAAGTGGGAGATTGACCTGCGCCGGTTATATGAAGTATTCCCTCTTCGTCAGCCTCTGCGATAACACAGATGACATTCTTGCTCCCAACATCGACTCCTGCATAAATATCAGGATTCATATTCCACCCCCCTGAGGTGGTGAGTTTCCCTCCGACTTTCTCAGTACGGCCTGATTTGCGTATCTCATGTCCACCTGATACCAGCTGTCGGAAGCTGACTGGGAAGATGCAAGCTGCTGGTAGCCTTCCCATCTCTCGGAAAGACGATTGATCCCAAGAAGCACCTCGCAGCCGTTACCAACGAATACAGACAATCCCCTGTCCGTATATCTGAACAGAAGCGAGTCATACTGCATTTCGCAGGCTCTGAACCATGATGCAAGTTTCCTCGAAACCGCTGGATCTATCCTTTCCCGGGATTCAACAACAGGTATGCTGTCGGTAAGAAAGCGCGGTGGAAGAACCTCTCCAATGGAGGAAACAGCTGCTACTCCGGATGAGTCACTTATCGCAAAGACAGGCTCCGAGATTCTGACCTCGAGTATGAGACTGCTCAGCGGTGCCAGTCTGATACTGGCAGAATCGATACCGGGTACATCGGACAGCATATCCTGCAGTACGGCAGGATCTATCTGCCAGATAGGTGTTCCGAACAAGGGCTTGACCACCTGACAGATCGCAGATGAGTCAGCCTGTCGTGCACCTCTTATCCGTACTGTATCAAGATCGAAAACACCGCCCCTTTCGAACCATCTGTATGTCATTGCGAGGGCAAAGACCGATAGACCTGAAACAAGCAGCAGCCAGAAGGCGATCTTACGACGATCCTTCATTCAACAGCCCCCACAAGTTCTCTCGCGATCGGGTCAACACTGCCTGCTCCCATGAAGACTATCACTTCAGCCTCTATGTCCATGAGGAGATCCTTCAGTTCACCTGGCAGGCATAACCTGCAATCACCACCTGCTCTTACCGATGCATCGACCACAAGCTCGCTGGTTACTCCCTGTATCGGCTTTTCCCTTGCTGGATAAATAGGCAGAACGAACACCTGGTCAGCCTTGCTGAGCGCTATACCTGTTGCTTCGTACTGGGTTGCGGTTCTGGAATAAAGATGAGGCTGAAAAACAACACAGGTCTTTCTTTCTGAGACCTGGGAAACCCCCTGAAGGGCAGCTTCGATTTCCTCAGGATGATGGGCGTAATCGGACAGGACAACCGCTGAACCAAGGGTTCCTATCCTTTCAAGCCGTCTTGATACACCGGGGAACGATTCAAGGGCATGTACCGAATCTTCTGTTTTTACACCTGCAGTTGATGCAAGGGCAATAGCTGTCTCAGCATTCCGCAGGTTGTGATGCCCTGGAAGGGGCAGATATCCTTCAATTCCATCGATCATGTATTTCTGGCGCCATTTATCAGTTTCAATCAGCCTGCAGAATACTGAACCTTCCGGTCCTGTGGTGATCACATTTCTTTCAATCCTTTCGGCCCACCTCGCCAGATCTCTGTTGATGAATGGAACGATTACTGTTCCGCCTGGACGCGTCATTTCAAGGAACACACCGAATGCCACCGACAGTGCTTCCGGAGTGCCATAACATTCCAGGTGATCTACGGCGAAGGATGTAACAGCAGCCGAGTCAGGTCTCAACCTGAGAAACGCTCTGTCATATTCATCGGCCTCAACGACAGTAAGCATGGATCCGGGTCTGAAATTCCCGCCCCACGCGCTGACAGCTCCACCCACCATGACTGTTGGATCGTTACCGGTCTCCTGCAGTATCCATCCTGTTAAAGCTGTCGTGGTCGTCTTGCCGTGAGCACCAGCCACTGCAAGAAGTTGAGAAGCATTCGCGAGTTCAGCGAGGGCTTCGCTTCTTCGCAGAACTGAAATTCCCTTATCCCTGGCGCTCATTATCTCCGGATGATCCGAAGGAATAGCGGCGCTGTAGACAACCCTGTCGGCTTTCTCAATATGAAGAGGGTCGTGTTCATCCGAAACGGCTATTCCTGCGTTCAGCAATTCCGGGAGGTTCTCGCCGGGATTTCTGTCGCAGCCGCTCACTTCGAAACCTCGATATCGGTACCAGAGGGCCAGGGAACTCATTCCGCTGCCGCAGATACCAATGAGATGAACGCTGGTAGCCATTAAGATCCCCCCCTTGCAGCGCTGATCACGATCTCCGCGATGGTGCCCGCCGGATTAACAGGCATTATTTCCTTCAGAGATCTTTTCATTCCCTGAATCGTTCCGTCATCTTCAAGCAAATCGATAATTATGCTCCAGAGAGTGTCAGCATCCGTACTGTCCGGATACGAAACCAGGGCTCCAAAGTTATCGACTATTTCAAGAGCATTCCATTTCTGATGATCATCTGCGGCGAAAGGGTACGGTATGTAGACAGCGGGAATTCGGAACCACGTCAATTCAGCAACGGTCATCGCCCCCGAACGGGCTACTGCAATATCAGCAGCAGAATAGAGAAGTGACGGATCATCTAT
>JAUWSL010000002.1 GCA_030610085.1 Candidatus Aegiribacteria sp. | reverse complement strand
GAATGCGGAACAGGGTTGTTCACAAGTACAGGGGAGCGATGAAGCGAGCCGCCAGATGGAAGAGTTGATCCTGCAAGACCGTATGAGGGACATTGGCCAGAAGGTGCTTGTTCTTTCCGGTAAGGGAGGGGTGGGCAAGAGTACCGTTGCCGCCAACCTTGCGATCTCACTTTCACTGAAGGGATATGCTACCGGACTCCTCGATACGGATTTTCACGGTCCCAGTATTCCAAAACTCCTTGGAATGGAAGGGACGAGACTGACATCACTCGACGGGAAAAAGCTGAACCCGGCCGAGTTCGGGTCCATGAAGGTTATTTCGGTGGATTTCATGCTCGGCAGCAGGACCGATCCTGTGATCTGGCGCGGTCCTATGAAAATGAACGTTATCAAGCAGCTCTTTGAAGACGTGAACTGGGGGAAACTGGACTATATGATAGTGGACTGTCCCCCTGGAACAGGTGACGAGCCTCTTTCTGTTGTTCAGCTTATACCTGAGCCTGCGGGAGCTGTTATCGTTACTACACCTCAGGAAATGTCCCTTTCCGATGTGAGGCGCTCAATTCAGTTCTGCCACGCTCTTAAACTGCCGGTGCTTGGAGTCATAGAGAATATGTCCGGATTCGTCTGCCCGCATTGTGGCGAAAGAACGGAACTCTTCGGTTCCGGCGGGGGGGAGAGCATGGCGAATGAGATGGGAGTTCCCTTCCTCGGAAGAATTCCGATAGAACCTGAAATAGTCTCCTCCGGAGACAGCGGAAAACCCTTTGTATACCATAACGGAGATTCACAATACGCCGGCGATTTTGAGAATATTGTGACGGACATAGTAGAGAAAGTCACCTCTGATAAGGCACACTAGTATGAGCAGCAGTGATAGAAAGTGGGTCGATTCCGTCGTTCTGCAGGATGAGATAGACAGGTATCTTGTTAACGGCAGGGATTTCGTTGATGAGGAACTGATATGGGATCAGCTTGAGAAACAGAGGAATCCATCCGATTCTGAGATCCGTGAGATCATTGCCAGGTCAATGGAGCTGGAAAGGCTGGAACCGGCTGAAACTGCAGCTCTCCTTAACTGCCGCAGCGATGAGTTGTGGGAGGAGATGTTCGCCGCAGGCCTTTCGATCAAACAGAAGGTCTACGGACGAAGGGTCGTATTTTTCGCGCCCCTTTACATATCCAATTACTGTGTGAACAACTGCGCGTACTGCGCATTCAGAAGTGAAAACAGAGCGGTTGCACGAACCTGCCTTACAGATGATCAGATAAGGGCAGAGGTAAAAACCCTTACCGCCGAGGGGCACAAGCGGCTTATCATGGTTTACGGCGAGCATCCATCAAGCGGAGCCGATTTCATTGCGCATACTCTGAAAGTCGTATACGATACAAAGTATGGCAGTGACGAGATAAGAAGGGCCAATATCAATGCTGCGCCTCTATCAATTCATGATCTAAGGAAGCTGTCCGAGGTCGGAATAGGTACGTTTCAGGTTTTCCAGGAAACCTACCATCATGAAACCTACGGCAGGGTTCATCCAGCCGATACACTGAAGGGGAACATGCGCTGGAGGCTTTACGCTCTGCACAGGGCGATGGAAGCAGGAGTCGACGATGTCGGGATAGGAGCCCTTTTTGGCCTGTTCGATTACCGTTTTGAAGTTATGGCTCTGCTTCTGCATACCATCGATCTTGAAAACAGATTCGGTGGTGTCGGTCCGCATACCATAAGTTTTCCAAGGCTGGAACCAGCGCTTAATACACCTTTTGTTGAAAACCCCGCCCATCTGGTCAGCGATGATGATTTCAAGAAACTGGTTTCAGTGATCAGGCTGTCCGTTCCATATACAGGAATGATACTCACCGCGAGAGAGCCTGAGAGTATCCGCCGGGAAGTCATTCCTCTGGGCGTAACACAGCTGGACGCCGGTTCCAATATAGGAGTGGGTTGTTACGCATCCGGGGAGAAGAAGGGGGAGATGCAGCAGTTCGAACTCGCCGATAACCGATCGCTTGAGGAGGTAATTTCCGATCTTGTGGATCTCGGCATGATCACCAGCTTCTGCACCGCCGGTTACAGATGCGGCAGAACGGGGCAATACTTCATGGATGTCGCTAAGAGCGGTAAAGTGCATGCACTCTGCATGCCGAATGCCATACTGACATTCGGGGAGTACCTTGGTGATTACGCTTCTGCGGAAACGAAGGTTAAGGGCTGGAGACTTCTGGAGGAAGAGCTCGGCAGGCTGCCCGGTGAAGATCTGAGAATCAAAGTATCCGGATTGCTTGAACGGGTGAGAAATGGTGAGCGGGACCTTTACCTTTGATTCACATTGACCGATATGACGGATAAGAATCTGTTACATGTTCATCTCGAACCGGTAACCTTCCATTGGCTGTCTTCTTTTATCATGTCAATTGTGTGAGCCTGGGTCTCACCCATGAACGTTATCTGTTTGAGGTTGATCCGCAACTGTATACGAACATTGTACTTATTGCATTACATCCAGTCCACAAGGAGAATTCGCTGTGTCGTTGGATAAAGAATATCTTGAGAACGAGATCGGAAAATTTCAGAAACTGTTTCCCCGTCTGGAGGTACGCTTCTGCATTAAAATGGGGAAAAGGATATCTCACCTTGCGGGTGATACTTCACAGGTCAGAATCGATGAATTGAGACTTCCTGTGGGTTCAGACCTTCTGATGTTCGTAAGCGGCAACTGGAAAGATTCTGAAAAGGATCTGCGGAAGTATTCGGTGTCGCTTGGAAAACTGATGGCTGCAAAGTTTTCACGGCCTCCAGGATAACCCGACGGAGTAATATGTTCCGGCGTCATCGATATTGTGGATGAAAGGCTCGGGGAAGGCAAATCCAGCCCTGCTTCTGCTCATCCATGATACTCCCAGATCAATATCCACCCTTCCGAAATCGATGCAGGCTCCTGTTCCAAGACAGAGGGACGCGCGATGGTAATCGGAAGCTCTCTTGAAACCGACGCTGTAAGTGGATCGAACATTCGGCCACATTTCAGCCAGGTATACGAACAACTTGCCGGATATGGCGGGATTGCTTTCTTCCAGGGACTGAATGTCGAGCTCCATCCCCATCGTGCTGCCGTTAAGAATAGCCAGTTCCCTCTGGAACCCAACGGCGATCCTCGATCTGTATCTGCCGGTAGCATTGGTGCCGGATAAGCCGAATGTTCCGAATTCAAAAGGCATGAGAATTCCTGCATGAACGCAGAAATCGCTCTCTTTCCATTCCACCTCGGTGGTATCGTCAACAGCCGTGGGATCTACAATGTCATGCCTTCGGATCGATGATCCTTTTCCGAACCTTATTCCCCCGGATACACCTGCTGTCAGCCAGTCGGTCATAACCATCGAAATGCCTGTGTTTGCCTCCCAGAGGGAACCGTGGGAATCCAGTATATCGATTGCAAAGACCTGATAACTGTTCAGTCCGATCTCCTCAAGGATATTGATCACACCGTTGAATCTGAAATCAGAGACTTTTGCGATTCCTGCGCCGATTGATACGGCATCGGATATTTCAGTTCCCGCGGCAAGCGTCACCGCTCCGGTGTTGCCCGAAGCGAATTGATCATAATCCATCACACTGAGTACTATCGAATTCCACTGTACAATAGCGGTTGTAAGGTTGATTAAAGTTCCGTCCAGCATGGACAGCTCCGCCGGATTGAGGAAAATGGATGCTGCTCCGCTGGATGGAAGTGACCAGACTCCTCCCATCGCGCTTGATTTCGGTGTAAAGCATACAATGGGTGAACCATTTCCTATCCCATCATGGAATCCCCAGGCGAGGACGATTGCCGGAAGCATGAGAATAATAGCAAAGACGAATATATATCTGTGCATCTTAAACCCCTTTACTGAAGTATAAACAATTCATTGATGTTAATATCACTCGAATAGACCTTCAAGTACAGCATCATCGGCAATTGATGGTATGGTTATTTTCATATTGGGCTCCGCTTCCATAGCTTTCTTTACAGCGTAGATGGCTCCGTGATTTCTGGCCCAGGATCTTCTTGCCAGTCCGTTGGAGACATCCCAGCTGAGCATGCCCGATGCCAGTTCCGCCGCTTCTGGCGAACCATCAAGAAGCAGGCCGAATCCACCGTTGATCACCTCACCCCAGCCTACTCCTCCACCGTTATGCAGGGATACCCAGGTTGCACCTCTGAATGAATCACCGATGACATTCTGAACAGCCATGTCAGCTGTGAACATGCTTCCGTCCCTTATATTCGCGGTTTCGCGGAAGGGGGAATCCGTTCCGGAAACGTCGTGATGGTCCCTGCCGAGGACTATCGGAGCAGTGATCCGGGCACTTGCGATCGCGTCGTTGAAGGCTTTTGCGATTTTAATTCTCCCCTGCCTGTCAGCGTAGAGTATCCTGGCCTGGGAGCCCACCACCATCCTGTTTTCATCAGCCTGTTTTATCCATCGTATATTGTCCAGGATCTGAAGTTTTATCTCCTGGTCGGCTTCCTTCGCCATATCCTCAAGCACACCGGCAGCGATCATGTCGGTTTTCTCAAGGTCTTCGTGATCACCGGAAGTGCAGACCCATCTGAAGGGACCGAATCCGTAATCGAAACAGATCGGACCCATGATATCCTCGACGTAGGAGGGGTAAGCGAATGTTCCATCCTTACGGAGAATGCCCTGCGCACCGGCTCTGGATGCTTCAAGGAGGAAGGCGTTGCCGTAATCCCAGAAGAACATCCCGCTCTCATGAAGTGTGTTTATCGCCCTGACCTGTCTTCGAAGTGATTCGCGCACCGCTTCTCTGAATCCCTCCTGATTCTCAACCATCATGCTGTTCGATTCCGCAAGGGTGAGACCGACTGGATAATAACCGCCAAGAAACGGATTATGAAGTGAGGTCTGATCACTCCCAAGGTCAACGGGAACACCTTCTTCAGCAAGTTTTTCCCACAGGTCCACAATATTTCCCGTGTACCCTAGAGAGAGAGCCTCTCCTGCTCTGCGCGCCTTCTCAATTCTTCGAAGAACCCTGTCAAGATCGTTCTCAATCTCCTGAAGCCATCCCTGTTCGTATCTTGTTCTTATCGCTTTGGGGTTGATCTCGGCGATTACGCAGACCGCACCTGCAATAACCGAAGCCTTCGCCTGGGCTCCGCTCATGCCTCCAAGTCCTGAAGTAACGAACAGTTTGCCCGAAAGGTCCGCTTCGGGCGGCAATCCGAGGTACTTTCTTCCGGCATTCAGAAGCGTGATGGTTGTGCCGTGAACGATTCCCTGGGGACCTATGTACATGAAACTTCCTGCGGTCATCTGTCCGTACGATGTTACACCAAGGGCAGCCATTCTGTCGTAGTCTTCCCTTGAACTGTAGTTCGGTATTACCATGCCGTTCGTAAGTACCAGCCTGGGTGCCCCCGGATGTGAAGGAAACAGGCCAAGTGGATGCCCCGAGTTGAGTACCAGGGTCTGATACTCTGTCATCTCTGACAGGTATTTCATCGTAATGAGGTACTGCGCCCAGTTCTGGAAAACCGTTCCGTTGCCTCCATAGGTTATCAGCTCCTGCGGATGCTGGGCAACCGCGCTGTCAAGATTATTCTGGATCATCAGCATTATCGCCGCTGCGGCAGGTGTACTGGCAGGATACTCACTTATTGGTCTCGCTTTCATCTCGTAATCCGGTCTGAACCTGCGCATATATATTCTGCCGTCATTCTTCAGCTCAGCCGCGAATTCCGGAGCAAGCTTCGAGTGCCATCTCTTCGGGAAATAACGTAATGCATTTTTCAATGCCAGTTTCTTTTCCTCTTTGGTCAATACATCCGGTCTGGACGGTGCATGATTTACCCCCGGAAGGTCGGGGGGGAAAGGAGGGATAGAATCAGGGATTCCATGAGAAACCTGTCTGCGGAAACTGACTGACATGAAAACCTCCCATGTATATATTCATGATGTCTGATATAGTATGATTAATAATAATCAACGTTATTTCTTTTTAACAGGAGAAGATACCAATGAGAAAACTGATGCTGTTCCTTTTCGTTGCGGTCACTGTCGTTGCCGCAGAACGCTATTCTCTTCTGAACTTCAGACCCGTTAACGAGATCGAGATCCAGAGACTGATCGGTTCAGGCTGTGAAGTTGTGCATGTCTACGAAGATGGTTCGGTAGACTGTATTGCCAACGAGCACGATTACGCCTCACTTCTTGCAACCGGCATGCCTTTTAATATACGCATAGATGATCTCGAGAGATTCTACAGCAGAAGGTTCGATGGAAGATCCATGGGAGGATACTTAACCTGGGATGAGCTATCGCTCTGGCTCGATGACCTGCACGATACCTTTCCGAATATTACGAGCGCACCTACTTCGATCGGGGATACTTTCGAGGGAAGACCACAAACCGTGGTCAAAATTTCTTCAAATAACGACTTCTGGACTGATGACCCCACTCTCCCGAATGTCTGGTACGACGGCCTCATTCACGCCAGGGAGCCTGCCAGCATGCGAAACGTACGCTTCTTCATGCTGTGGCTCTGTGATAATTACGAGCGCAACGGATTCTGCGGTCTGCAGGCTACCTGGCTGCTTGACAACCGTGAGATCTGGTGCCTGCCATGTAACAATGTTGACGGCTACGTTTACAACGAGACAATATCTCCGAGCGGCGGAGGAATGCACCGCAAGAACATGAACTGGACTCTGGGTGATGGTATCGACCTTAACAGGAACTGGTCGGTTGGGTGGGGAGGTGCAGGCTCCAGCGGTGATCCATACTCCACCACCTACAGAGGGGAAGGTCCCATCAGTGAACCTGAGACCAGTAACATAGACAGCTTCTGGCAGGATCATCCTCCCGTCCAGATGCATTCTACGCATACCTATGGCAACATCCTCATCAGACCATGGGGTTACACGTACGATCCTCCTCCTGACGATGCCGTGTACGATACACAAGCGGAGATAATGGTCCAGTGGGGCACGGGTGAGGTCTACGGGCAGTCCGCAGGTATATTGTACATGTCTGCCGGGAACACCCGTGATCACGCCTATGGATTGTACGGCGCCCTGAGCTGGAATCACGAGACCGGAGCGGATTTCGCCGGTTTCTGGCCATCTCTTGTAGAAACGGTCAAACTCACCAGAAGGAATCTCAGAAGCTATCTTGTAACTGCTTTCCTGGCAGGATGCCCCACGGACCCCCATGTTCCGGGCATTCCGGTGATCGAGGCTATTGGAGTGGTTAACCCGCCATTTACGGTTAACTGGAACAATGTTCCCGAGGCAGACTCGTACGCTCTTCAGGAGCTTGCAGGATACGAAGTCCTCCTTGATGATAACGGCACAGGTGGGCCTTTCACACTCAATAACTGGACTTTAACAACTTCGCAGCACCACTCGGGAACGCACAGTTACCTGTCCACCGGAACAGGAACCATGACCTGGAACGACACCTCCGCAATCCCAGAGAACGGCGGAGGAAGACTGAGTTTCTGGGCCTATTACGACATTCCCAATGGCTCATGTCAGGGCAGTATCGAAGTTTCAACCGACGGCGGAGCCAACTGGTACTACCTTCAGACTTTTACCCGTGAAGATGAAACCTGGAGACTCAACATACATGAACTGGATGAATGGCAGGGGGAAACACTGAGTTTCAGATGGGAGACCAACGGAAGCTCAAGTGACCTTTATATCGATGATATAAAGATCGAGGTCTGGGATGAGAACGAATTCATAGATCTCAGTATCCCGATTAACTCCTATACTTTCGCAAGCCATGAAACCGGTCAATTCTGGTACAGGGCAGTGGCGATGGATCCGGATTTCGGCCCAGGCTGGCCTTCAGATGCAGTTATGGCGCAGGTATACCCAACCGGTATTTCGGAGGGGGAAATAGAAGTCGGAGTGACCCGCCTCGGCCATGTCAGCCCCAATCCAGCCTCAGGTATGACTTCGATTCCTGTAACGATTTCCTCTGCGGCGGAGGGAATGACTTCACTTGCAGTTTATGACCTCGCAGGCAGGCAGGTCGCAGACCTGTCGTCTCAGATCGAAGCGGTGGGATCACATACCGTCCAGTGGAACTGCTGCGATGTTCGTGGAGATACAGTTCCTGGAGGTATCTACTTCTTCCTGATCGATGCGCCGGACCTGAGACAGGTCAGGGAAGTTGTCGTTGTGAGGCAGCCTTGATCGAAATAGACTGCTAGATACCGTGAAGCCATCCAGGGGAATCAGGACCCTTCTATCAGCAGTAACTGACGCGGTCGTACTTGTGGATTCCAATAGAAGAGTTTCCTTTATGAATCCCGAGGCGGAGGGCCTTACTGGAATCAGTACTTCGGATGCAGAAGGGAAGGATCTGTGGGACGTCTGTGTCTTCATTGATCAGAATACCCGTAAATCCCTGGTTGATGATATAGGTGAGGTTCTCTCAACTGATGGATACTATAATTTTCCAGGTGCTTCTGTGATCGTTCATCGGGAGGGAGATGAAAGACTTGTAAGGGGAGCTGTCTTCCTGGCCTATGGTTCGCGCAGGGATTCAAATGTCATTGAGAGTGTGGTTTTCAGGAATGCCAGTTCAAGATCGCTTATAGACACTGCACTTCAGAGAAGCCAGAAAGTTGATACCATAAGGATTCTCGCTGGAGGAATTGCAGGCAGGCTGAATGATCTTCTTACAGTTCTTATGGCACGCCTTTCAGGGATAAGCAGAAATCACAGGGACAGAGCTGCCGTCTTCAGATCAATACGTGATTCAAAGAAGATCATCGGCAGGATCGGCTCTATGGTAGCAAGTCTTTCTCCCGGAGAGCACGCAGTTGATATCGCTTCGGAGATATGCCTTGTCGGGAATATCATCGGGAGCAGCCTTGATATCCTCACCGCCGCTTATCCGGGGCTGGATGTCAAACTGGCTTACCCTGACAGAACGGGTTATGCCGGTGTTCCTCCGGGACTCGTGGAGCAGATAGTAGTTAACCTCCTTATCAATGCCGCTGAAGCTGCCTCCGGGAGTGGTACGGTAAGAATCGCTGCCTGCAGAGTCGATCTATCTGAGGATATCAAACCTCTGAATGCCGGAAGTTACGTTTTGATATCTATCAGTGATGATGGATGCGGCATCTCCGATCAGAACCTTACCAGGATATTTGATCCTTTCTATTCCACAAGACGTGAGAAGGGAGGTCTTGGATTATCTGCCGTATATTCAATTGTGAATAACTATCATGGTTATATTACTGTCAAATCTGAACTTGAGAAGGGATCCACATTTTCGATCTATCTGCCCGCAGCCGGGAAGATCGTAACCGAGACCGCCGGGGATATTTTCCCGAAAGTTTCAATCGCAGGTTTTGCCGAACATGAATCTCAATTTCTCGAAATAATTCTGGAAGCCATAGGCTGTACAGTATCTCAGCTGCCATCGGGAAGTATAAATATCGATACGATTACACTGGATACGGAAGTTCCGGAGTATAACATGCTGCTGGCCGATCACGATTATTATTTGTCGGCGATCGATCGGCTGGAAGGCTCTGTTATCACGGAGCATGAGGTGATCGCGGTCATTAACGAATCTTACCATACACCTGATAATCCTGATCCGAATATTGTGTATGTAAGAAGACCTCTCCGGAGCGACAGCATTGCAGTGGCTATAGCTGAGAAGGCCTGGTCAAGGCCTGCAGGCGTTTCGGCGGACAGCAGAAGTGATAATTAACTGTACGCAGTGCGGAGCTCAGCAGGTAGTTATCGAGAGTGATTTCTTCATGCGGTGTCCGTACTGTGAAGCCAGGATCATAGTTGATCCTCCCGAGAATGTTCCGGCGCTGGTAGAACCATCAGTTGCCAGGGAGCATGTCAGGAGGCTTTTTCCATCTGGTATGGTCTCGTCGGTAGAGATGAAGTACTTCCCCTACCTTGAAACTGACATATCCTCTGACAGGAAGGTCCAGCGCTGTTTTAACCAGCCATGGCAGGATCTCGAGGATTATATTCCTCCTTCAGGAAACATGAGGGTCTTCGATGAAAGCCTGGTCGAACCTGATCAGCTAATTCCTTTTGACAGAGATATGGCTTGCAAGAGCTGCGGCAGAGTGATCTTCCATCCGTTTTATGTTGTCATGCTGAATCTGGAGGGTTACAGTGAGGGATTGCTGGCAGATGCTGTATCAGGCAAGCTTATAGGTGAGTTGCCGGTTACAGAAGAACGGAGGGTTTCAGCGCAGAACCTTTTCAGGACCTTTCTCGTAACCCTGAGTGCCGGTCTTGTATTCACGATTCCCATCTATTTCCTTACAAAAGATATGGATCATTCCTGGCTTTCCAGGATCTGGACATTCATAGTCATTATCCCTCTGGCAGTAGCATTTTATTATTCCAGGATAAGAGCCGGGAGAAGATGAAGAAAGTATCTGTGGCACTTACCTGTCCATCGTGCGCGGGACCCCTCAGTATTCGTGAAGGGGATACACACACGGTATGCCCAAGCTGTGCAAGCAGCCTGCTGCTTCCGAATGCAGTACGCAGGTACGTACTGCCTTCGGAAACAGCAGGTATAGATGTTCTGCGGTCAGTGAGAAGAGAACTCAAAAAAAGCAACCCTGACAGCATTGAGAACGCCAGGGTAAGCAAACCGGTGCTCTATTATGTACCTTTCTGGCACTGCAGCGCACAGGTAAACGGATACGTACTTGGAGTTGAGCCTGTTTACCATGAGAGAGAGATTCCCGCAGTCGATTATGAAGGACAGTCTTCCACTGGATATTCAGTCTCTATCACAAGGAAGATAAAAACCCGAACAGGATCAAATGCTGTTGAAAGGGAGATTCAGTTATCCGGAAGCGTGAACATCAGCGCAGCCGACCTTGAACCACTTGGGATTCCCACTCTTTCAGCGGATTCGCAGCTTTCCATACAGGGGCTTGATATTCAACGCAATGCTCTTCCTGACGGGCTGGAGATCCTGGGGGATGAGGGTTCCAGAGATGGTGTATTCGTTGATCCGTTAGTTAACGTTACCGGAGCACATGCTCAGACAGACAGATATTTCAGAAGACTTGGAACAGGTGTCGGTTTCGGGCTTGAGGAGAGGTGGGATTATATCGTTATCTCCGGATATCGGGATGCCCTTGTCTACTATCCTCTGTGGATAACCGATTTCAGAACCGTTGATGGATCGTACCAGGTAGTTGTTGATGGACGCTCAGGGAATGTTCTAAGGGGAAGATTTCCATCTTCAGGAAGGGACAGGAAAATAATAACAGTTGCCGCCGCGCTCCTGTGGGCCGGTATTCTGCCCTACACATTTGATATTCTATTCAGCGGCAAGTTGAATCATAGAACAATGTCGGGAGGACAGTCCAGCTGTCTCCCTGCAGTTCTTCTCATTCTGGGGGCCATGGCTTACGGAACCTGGCATCTTCTCAAAATACTTACCAGAATAACGGACAGGGGCAACGATCATGTTATCTATTAAAGGTACAAGGTTGGATATTCTTAAATGAGGTATGACCTTTCAGAACTGACGCTTCTAAGATGCGCAAACTGCGGCAGTGATCTGGACGGGCTTTCCACAGATGTGATATTCTACTGTTCCGAGTGCGGCAGGTGCTGGATTTCCGGTGAGCAGCTCACTCCGATCAGTATAGAATTCGTGCGGCTCGGTGGCTCAGATTCAATTTTAATGCCTTTCTGGAAAGTTGATGCTTCCGTTACTATCAGGAACCGTATAATACGTCAGGAATCCTCGATGGCAGCCCGAAGCGGGTTCAGGGAGTTTACAGGCAGCGAAAGAGGTCTTGCCGAATCCGATACCGGTTCACGTAAGGTAAGGTTCGTCTTCCCTGCATTTTCAACTGGCTTAGTTCTTTCCACAGGTGTAAGAATGCACGTAGAGAATTTCCTGCCTGAAAAGACGGAGCATGGAAAGCGGTTCAGGATTATCGGTGGTTCTGTTGGAAAGGATGATGCTGCATTGCTTGCCCGTGCGGTTGCATTGGGTGTTGAAGTGAATAGATCGGATTTCCTTGCATCCGTTGATCTTGAGATAGAAGTCCACTCCGCGGGTATTTACGCCATCGGGTGCACGCCCGAAAAGCAAGTCTTAAAAATAAACGGCTCTGAGATTGGAATACTCTTTGCTGCTATAAATGATTTCGATGAGATACTCAAGCAGAACAAGGATTTTTCCGATTGACCCTGCTGCTTGACTGATGAAGGCTGGATATCTAATATTGAGATTACAGATGACAGAAATCAGATATTATTACTGAACAGGAGCAGTGCATGTCAGGACATAATAAATGGAGCAGCATCAAGCACAAGAAACAGAAGGCTGACGCAGCCAGGGGTAAAATTTTCAGCAGACTTGTCAAGGAGATATCCGTTGCCGCACGGGAGGGTGGGGGAGACGTTGAAACGAATGTACGATTGAGGGTTGCGGTAGAAACCGCGAAATCCCAGAATATGCCTTCGGACAATATTGAACGGGCTGTCAAAAGAGGAACAGGCGACCTTGAAGGAATCAATTACGAGGAAATAACGTACGAAGCCTACGGTCCTGGCGGAGTCGCCATAATCATCGAAGTACTGACCGATAACAAAAACAGAACCGCGGCGGAAGTAAGACATCTTCTCTCTAAGCATGGCGGTCATCTCGGTTCAAGAAACAGTGTAGCGTACATGTTCAACAGAGTTGGAAAGATAGTCATTGATGGAACCCGCTATACTGAGGATCAGGTACTTGAAGCCGGACTTGAAGCCGGACTTGAAGATGTCCAGAAAGTTGATGAAGTGATCATCGCATCAACATCTCCCTCAGATGTTTTTGAGGTGAAGAACGCACTGGTTGAGATGGGTGTGATCCCTGACAGCGCAGAGGTCACGAAAGAGCCGGAGATCTACATCGGATTAAACGCGAGGGAAGCTGATAAGGCTCTTGAACTCCTCGAGATACTTGAGGATAGTGATGATGTTCAGGCGATTCATACCAATTTTGAAATGCAGGACGAATAATTGCCTGAATCTGGATCTGCCATCTATCTTGGCATAGATCCCGGACTTGGTACTACAGGATACGGAGTCCTTCGTTTTACCACCGGATCCATCGAACTTCTGGATGGTGACACGATAAGATCGAAAGCGAATGATCCTCTTCCGGTAAGGCTGGATGAACTCTATTGCGGAACTCTGGAGATTCTTGATAAATACGGACCCGTTGCCATGGGGCTGGAGAAGATCTTTGCTCATTACAAGCATCCGGCTACTGCGATAAAAATGGCGCATGCAAGGGGTATATTCTGCCTTGCCGCAGCCCGGCGGAATGTGCCTGTTGTTTCGCTGCCTGCGACAATGATAAAAAAACTTGTTACAGGTAACGGAAGAGCAGGCAAGGAACAGGTTTCAGGCATGGTAAGGCATCTGCTGGGCTTGACCGTTGAAATCAAACCGGATGATGTTACGGACGCGATTGCAATTGCCATAGCTGCTTACGAAAGTGAAAAGTATGATAGAAAGTATTAGAGGCTCAGTAGATAAGACGGCTGATTCCACTATTTATATACGGACCGGTCCGATTGTATTACGTATTCTGGCACCCGGTTATTTTTTCAGAAGTGTATCTGCGGGCCAGGAGGTGGATATTCCGGTCTACCTGCATCTTCAGATGGAGGGGAACCGTGTTGTCCCTCTGATAGTGGGGTTTGGGGAAGTTAGAGACAGAGAATTCTTCGAGAAATTTATTTCGGTATCTGGAGTGGGAGTCAAGGCAGCTGTAAAAGCTCTTGAAAAACCACCCCACGCAATTGCCTCGGCAATAGCTTCCGAGGACTACGACTACCTTGCGACCCTGCCCGGAATAGGAAAGAAGAGGGCAAGACAGATAGTAGCGGGCCTTCAGGAACAGATGAAGAAAATGTACGGAGTGATCCCAGGCGGGAGAATACTTTCCGATGCCGCAAGTGAGGCAAAAGCAGTTCTGAAACAGCTTGGCGTGCATGTGACTGAGGCTGATGAGCTCGTTGAGAAAGCCTGCAGCGAGCTGGACGAAAATGCCAGAGCAGCGGAAATTGTTAAGCGTGCCATGAGAATAAGGAACACACAGTGAGCAGAGAATCAATCATCTCCGGCGAATCCCGGAGGATCGATGAGTTAGCTGATGAAAGTACACTGGCTTCTCTCCGGCCTGAAAATCTGAGTGAATACGTCGGTCAGGAAGCTGTCATACAGAAGCTTTCAATTGCGATCAAGGCTGCACTTGGCAGAGGAGAACCTCTCGATCACATCCTGTTCCACGGACCTCCAGGACTGGGAAAAACCACACTGGCCCATATCGTATCCAAAGAAATGAATGCCGGTCTGGTCTGCACTTCAGGACCTGCCCTTGAAAGAGCGGCGGACCTGGTCGGGATTCTGAGCAACCTTCAGCAGGGGGATATCCTCTTTATAGATGAGATCCACAGGCTTCCCAGGGTGGTGGAGGAGTACCTGTATCCCGCAATGGAGGATTTTAAACTGGATATTGTGCTGGATCCCGGACCGTTTGCCAGGACTGTAAGACTCGACCTTGCCGAGTTCACTATCGTTGGTGCCACCACCCGCGCGGGTCTGATAACCAGCCCCCTGCGGAACAGATTTGGTTTATCCCTGCACATGCAGTTCTACAATCCTGGTGAACTTGCGGAAATTATCAGAAGATCTTCGGGTATCCTCAACCTTGAGATAACCGCCGGTGGAGCCGAGACCATTGCTCTCCGGTCACGGGGAACTCCAAGGATCTGCAACAGACTTTTAAAGAGGGCGAGGGATTTCGCCCAGGTCGAAAGTAAAGACGCGGTTACCGAGGATGTCGCCGTTGAGGCCATGGATATTCACGGTGTGGATGAAGCGGGACTGGACAGCCTGGATAGAAAGTACCTCAGCATCATCATCAAACAGTATACCGGCGGTCCGGTGGGAGTTGCAGCTCTGGCTGCAACACTTAACGAAGAGAAGGATACCCTGATCGATGTTGTGGAGCCGTATCTGCTGATATCAGGATTTCTCAACCGGACCAGCAGAGGCAGAATGACAACCATGAAAGCCTACCGCCACCTGGGGCTGAAGCGAAGCAGCCAGGAAGAACTTCCTCTTTGAGAACAGACGAACCCCTCCTTCTTCATGCATGCTGCGGCCCCTGTATGACCACTGTATATGAGCAGCTTCAGAGCGAGGGTTTCGCAATAACCGCCTTTTTCTACAATCCCAACATACACCCGTGGAAGGAGAGGGAGAGAAGACTTCGGACGCTCTCGGATTACACCGATTCAATGGGTATTCCTCTCGTGATCGATGAAGAATATCCGCTTGAAGAGAATATCAGGATGCTGCTGGATGCTGAGAATCGATGTTGCGCCTGCTTTGAAGACCGCCTGTCAGCTACTGCTCTGAAAGCGGCGGAACTCGGGATAGAGAATTTCTCAACAACTCTTTCTGTCAGCCCCTACCAGAATCAGTCATTCATAATTGAAGCAGGAAGTGCGGCTGAAGAGAAAACCGGTGTGCGGTTCATATACAGAGATTTCACGGAATCCTACCGGGAATCCGTACGGATATCTCGCGAAGAGGAAATGTACCGGCAGCCTTACTGCGGCTGCGTTTTCAGCGAACGGGACAGATATCTCAAACTGCGATCGCCAGGGCAGGTTTGAACGGTGTTCAGAAGCAACCAACCGGTAAAGCTGAATTATCTGACTTGTGGAAGCTCAAGCCCGGGGTGCGAGTTTGAGATTTAAGAAATTTCTCGGCAGATTCCTGCAGAGATCGATCAGGTTTCCATGGGTACAGCTGAGGAGAAGAAGGAATCTGATCCTGCGGATGGACACAACGAACAGGTGCAATCTTCGATGTTCGATGTGCGCCATGCGCCTGTCCGATCTGGATACTCAACGTGAATGGCATGATATAGATCCCGTTCTATTCGACAGGATTGCTGATGAAGTGTTCCCCAGAGCGTCCGTCGTGGGGCTGTCCTGCGGGGCTGAGCTCCTTGTCAATCCGGATTTTGGCACGTACCTCAAGCGCCTGTACAGTGCCGATGTTCCCGTCAGAGAGGTCGTTACCAACGGTGTTCTGCTCTCTTCGGAGAATATATCCATCCTTCTGAAAACCCCTCCCACATCCCTTTTCGTATCGATAGACGGGGCTGTTCCGCAAACACACGCTGAGATAAGAGGGGGAGCTGATCTCGAAAAGATCACCAACAACATGAAAGAGCTGATCTCCCGGCGTGACGGGATGGGTATGAAATATCCCATGCTCTCCATAAGCGTTACATTGCAGCGGAAGAACTTCAAGGAGCTTACTGGTATCGTCAGGCTGGCGCACGATGTGGGAGCGGTATCCGTCTGTGCGATACCACTGGTACCTTACGAGGGACTTGATCTGACCGGTGAGACTATCGACCTGACTTCTCCGGAAGTTTCAGAACAGATCAGACTGGCATCGAACACTGCGGCGGAACTTGGTCTGATCTTCAATCCACCACCAACTCAATTCACCGGTAGACAGGTTTCCTGTCATTATCTGGAGAACTGGGTCTACATCGATCCCGATGGGATGATCAATCCATGTCCTCACTGGGATACTACAGAACCCCTTGGAAATCTGAACCTCATGAGCTTCAATGATATCTGGGATGGTTCTAAGTATCAGGCATTACGAAAAAGGATAAAAGATGGCGTATTCACAGGTAACTGTGCAGTATGCCCCGAGATCTCCGGAGAATTCGGCAGCGAGATATACAAATTCTAATGAGAAATACCTACGAATCCAGGCAGCTGCTATTCTGTTACTTCTTACTTTTTTGATAGCATATCGGCGTTTACAACCGTGGCTCTTTCACAGTATCTGCACCTGTAGGTAACCGTCTCTTTGTTCTCCAGCATAAAGTGTTTTCTTGCTCCGAGCATGTTGGTTGCGCAGTTGGGATTTGGACAGGAGAGTATATCTCTGACTTCCGAGGGCAGTGTGATCTGCCTTTTTTCCGACACTTCTCCGTTCTTGATGATATTGATGGTCGCATCCGGGGCTATCAGGGCGATCTTGTTCGTTTCATCATGTGAGAGCTCGCGGTTCTCGATCTTCAGAATATCTTTGCCGTAAGGATGTTTCCTGGAGTTGAAGCCGATCCCGATCGTCATTATTCCCTCGCTCCCAAGCCCGAGTATACTTATCACCTTGAGGGCAAGGGGGGTAGGAATGTGATCGATCACTGTCCCGTTTTCTATAGAATAAACCTTGTAAGCTCTCGTCATCAGTCCAACCCTCCAGTCATAAGTCCGAGCAGCGCCTGCCTTGTCGGGATGCCATTGTGCGCCTGAGTGAAGTACATTGCGTTAGGCATCGTGTCGACTTCTTCGGCGATCTCATCCACCCTGGGCAGAGGGTGCATGACCCGTACATCTTCTCCAAGCATCCTTATTGTATCCTGTGTGATCCTGTATATACCGGCTACTTTTTCATATTCCTGCGGGTCACCAAAACGCTCCTTCTGAATTCTTGTGACGTAAAGGATGTCGAGATCGGAGTTTTCAGCCTCTTCGAGGTCTGCAATACTTGAATACCTGATTTTCCTGTCACTCAGCTCCTTCAGTATATGCTCCGGCATCTGCAGCGTCGGTGGTGAGATGAATGTCAGCTCGTTTCCGAAAAGCGAGAGGGCGTTGGCAAGTGAATGAACGGTTCTTCCGTACTTGAGGTCTCCCATCATTCCGATCTTTAAATTATCAAGGCGTCCAAAACTCTCGTTTATGGTGAAAAGATCAAGAAATGTCTGGGTAGGATGCTGGTTTGCACCATCACCCGCGTTGATAACAGGTGTACTGGTGAGCTCGGAAGCCATACGCGCTGCCCCCTCCACAGGATGGCGTATCACCAGGACATCGCAGTAACCGGAAACGGTCCTGATCGAATCGGCGAATGATTCACCCTTGCTCTGCGAAGAAGCTTTGGGGTTCGCGATACCGAAAACGGAACCTCCACTTTTGAACACGGCTGATTCAAATGACAGGCGGGTTCTTGTCGATGGCTCAAAGAAAAGTGTCGCAACAGTTTTTCCTTCAAGAAAGCCGGACAATTCTCCGCGTTTCACAAGCTCTGTCGTCTGAACTACCTTAATCAGATCGTCACGTGTCATGTCTCTTATGGATACTATGCTTCTACCCCTGAACGATACCACTCATACACCTTCTTCCCGATTGCGGAATAATAATGATCTGAGGCTGTTTCGATATTCGCACTTGGGTATATATACATCAAATAATCCCTGTTTGAAAAGGAGAAAGAATGTCTGAGCTTACCGACAGATTCCTCAGGTATGCCCGAATAAACACGGCTTCCGATTCGTCCTCTTCTGCATCCCCTTCCTCGTCCAGACAGATCGAATTTCTGCGATTGCTTGAGATTGAGCTTGGCGAACTGGGATTGGACGATATTGAACTCGATGAAAAGGGTACACTTTACGCTTCCTTTCCCGGAACAGGATGCGGTGACACTGTGATAGGTCTTCTTGCCCATGTGGACACCTCACCGGAAGCACCCGGTGATAACGTTAAGCCGGTTCTTCATCGCAACTGGGACGGAAATCCCATTGAACTTTGTGAAGGAGTGGTGATCAAGCCGTCAGAAACCGTTGATATGCTCAGGTACGCAGGAGATACAATTATTACTTCCGACGGCACGACCCTGCTTGGTGCGGATGATAAAGCCGGCGTTGCCATAATTATGGAAATTCTTGGTACTCTAATAAATAACAGAGAAATACAGGTGCCGCCGCTGAGGATCGCCTTCACGACCGATGAGGAGGTCGGGAGAGGTATGGATAATTTTGACCCGGTGAAATTCGGTGCTGATTTCGCCTATACAGTCGATGGCGGTTCCGTTGGAAAAGTTGATACTCAGACATTCAACGCCTGGTCAGCGGACTGGAAAGTCAAGGGTAGAGAAGTTCATCCGGGAAGCGCAAAAGGAATTATGGTGAACGCCACACGTGTACTTGCTGATATCGTATCATCGATACTTCCTGAGGAAATGCCTGAGAACAGTTCGGGGGACGAGGGATACTACTACCCCCTTTCCATATCATCGGTTACTTCTGAGGGTATTCTGAAGATGATTCTGCGGGATTTCACTTCTGAGGGGATGAGATCAAGGATTGAAACAATGAGGAGCCTTGAAAAGTGGATTGGGGCAAGGTATCCCGGAGCTGAAATAACTCTGGAGATGCTGGAGCAGTACAGAAATCCAGGTGAGATCCTCAAGCAGGACAGAAGGGCTGTGGAATTCGCTCTGGAGGCAACCGGTAAAGTAGGGCTTGAACCTGAGGAAAGCTCTATACGCGGAGGTACCGATGGGTCAAGATTATCTTTCATGGGAATTCCCACGGTGAACCTTCCGACAGGTGGAGAGCTCTTCCACTCCAGGAACGAGTGGATAGCGGAAAAGGGACTTGAGCTGTCGTACGGGATCGTTCTCGAAACGCTCAGGATATGGGGTACGCAGTAAAGCATAACGCTTCAAATATGGTGAGTGTGGTTGTTTGCTCTATTTGCTTCAGTTCGTTATTTTGTATTATGTGTTTAATACCTTTTGATAACTGGAGAGGATACTCTTGAAACAGATACCATTTCTGACGATACTGCTGATGATATTTGCTGCAGGTGTTTCCGCACAGCCTGATGAAGCAGTTGCACCTCAGGATTCTCTTCAGGTTACGGAAGAAACTGAAGTAACTGAAACTGAAGTTACTGAAACCGAAATCCCCGAGGATGACATTCCGACCGAGGATGTAACTGCCACAACTGTACCGAATGACCCTTCATCTGTCGTGCAGGAATTTTTTCATTCACTGAAAACCGGCGACAGCTTTATGATATCCCAGCTGATTTCCGGTGATGGGCTGGATGAAATAGACGTAATGCTGGAAATTCTGAAGGAGAATCTTGATAACAGCGAAGAGACTACGATGTCCAGGTTAATCGCTGCCGGGTATACGGCAACCGCTGATGAAATCGATGACTGGTCACCGATGGACTATCTGACCAGCACCATAGTACTGCCAGTGATGAAAGCGCGCTACTCTCTTTACGAAATACAGATCGGTGATTATTCAAACCATGGCAGCGAGCTTATCATTCCACTGCTATTCATAACTGCTTCGGGGGTAGAGCTGCCCTATCAGGCTGTCCTTGGAAAAGAAGATAACCAGTGGAAAGTAACAAATTTCATGGGGCTGAACAGCTTCCCCTGATTCACTCAGAAAATCCGGTAGTATTTATGCCAAAGAAACGGGGTTAGTTATGCCCAGTAGTACAGCTGTCTGGCAGGGAGGGCTTGAATTCTCTGTAAACCAGGACGATCATGAATTCACGATAGATGGTTCCGCTGAATTCGGAGGCAGGGATTCAGGACCGAGACCTAAGAACCTTATTCTCACCGCACTGATCGGATGTACAGGTATGGATGTGGTTTCCATACTTGAAAAAATGAAGATCAGAGATTACAAACTGACCGTGAGAGCCAGTGGTGAATTTACTGAAGAACATCCTAAGATATTCAGATACATAAAGATCGAGTACAAGTTCGTTGGTGAGGATCTTCCACTGAGTAAGATTGAAAGGGCTGTAGAACTGTCTCAGGACAAGTACTGCGGTGTCACCGAAATGCTTCGTGGAAAAATGGAACTCAGCTTCGATATTATTCTTGAGAAGCCCTGAGACACCATGAATCCTGAACAAGTCTCTTCTGATCCACATATACTGATACTCGATTATTCAGTGGATCGTTCGGAGACGCAGCTGTTTAGAAGATGGCTACCGGATAACTGCGCTTCCACAGCAGTGTATCTGTATTCCGGTGACAGTTTTCCCGATCCGCTCGAATATTCTCACGTGATGCACACCGGATCAAGCTTATCCATATGTTCAGACGCTGATTTTCTTGAAGAGGCGGGCAATACTGTCAGGAAATGTGTTTCAGAGGGTATTCCTCAGATGGGTGTCTGTTACGGTCATCAACTCATCTCCCTGTCGCTGCTGGGTTCATCAGCCATAAGCAGATGTCCCAACGGTCTGGAGGCTGGCTGGATAGACATTGAGATGACCGGCAGCGGACTTGAGATATTCGGAGTGACGACCGTTGTAAGGGTTTTGCAGTCGCATTTTGACAGAGTCATGAAAATTCCTGATACTTCTGAGGTAATAGCTACGAATGCTCATACGGAAATCCAGGGATTCATCGATTGGGAGAAGAACCTTTTCAGCCTGCAATTCCATCCGGAATTCACCCGCGATGAAGGCAACCAGCTTTTTCTTAAGGAAGCCGAACTTCTGGAGGATAATGGCATTGATCTGCAGTCTGTACTTGATGACGGACCATCAATTGAGGTCGGAAAAGTTTTCTTTGAGTATTTTCTCAACGCATTCAGGGATCATCGAAGCAGTTCAGGCTCTGAACATGAAATACATGAAAGGTATGATAAATGAGGGTATTAGAGAACATCGAACCGAAAGAGGTCTGGTACTGGTTTGAGGAGATATCCAGAATTCCCAGACCATCAGGTGAAGAGGAGAAGATCGCGGACTTTCTGGTTGAGTTCGCCAGAAAAAGGGATCTGAAATACAGTCGAGATGATTTCGATAATGTTCTTATTCGTGCTGCGGGTTCGGGTGAGTCGGGCGGTCATCCTGGTCTCGTCCTCCAGGCTCATGTCGATATAGTCGCTGAAAAAACGGATGAGAGCAGACATGATCATTCAAAGGACCCGATAATCCCGGTCATCAGCGGAGACTGGGTCACAACTCCTGATACCACTCTTGGTGCGGATAATGGAATAGGTGTAGCGCTTATGCTTGCTGTGCTGGATTCTGAGAACACCGCTCATCCTCCACTTGAGTGCCTTTTCACAACGGATGAGGAGAGAGGGCTTACCGGTGCGGGCAACCTTGATCCGGAATGGATAGAACACAGACGCTTGATAAATCTCGATTCCGAGGACGAGGGAATGTTCACGATAGGATGTGCCGGAGGGATGGATATCAACCTGAGGATGCCGCTTGAACACCTTGAACCGGTTGACTGTTATCGCGTTGAGATCTCCGGACTGAAAGGCGGTCATTCGGGGATGGAGATAGATAAGAACCGTGGGAACGCGATCCGTTTTCTTGGTAGAACTCTAGGCAGCCTCTGTATTGACCGCAACTGCCGTATCGCAGGTATTTCGGGTGGTACAAAGAGAAACGCGATCCCTCGAAATGCATCCGCATTGATCCACTTTCCCCGGCGTGATCATGAGAGTGCAAGGGAGTATCTCAGTCAGCTGTCCGAGGAATTGGCGCTTGAATACAGCGGAATTGAAGATGATATTAAAGTCCGGATGGATCATGAGTCTGTCAAGGCCGGGCCTGTGGATCATGAAACCAGTCTGAAAATAACCGATCTGCTTCTTGCACTTCCCCATGGAGTCGAGAAGAAAAGCGGTGTCATCGACGGGTTGGTCGAGACTTCAGTCAACCTGGCCATAGTCTCCATGAGTAACGATGAATTTTCTATCGAGCTTACCATGAGAAGCCCGCTTGAAAGCGCGAAGAAGGCTCTCGGCGATAGGATTGCGGCTGTTGCCCGACTTTCAGGGTGCGCTTTTAGCACCGAAGGCTCATATCCCGGATGGATGCCCGATTCGAATTCTCCATTGCTTGAAAAGCTGGTCAGGATCTATTCAGAAGTATACGGGCGTGAGCCTCAAGTCGAATCCGTTCATGCCGGGCTGGAATGCGGTATTATAGGTGACAGGGTCGGAGGGATGGACATGATATCCATGGGGCCTGATATCAGGGATGTCCATATACCGGGAGAAAGGGCAAGTATTTCTTCACTGCAGCGTTTCTGGAAATTCTTTCTGTACGTGCTGGAAACCCTGGATTGAGTGATTCAGGATGAAGGAGGACATAATTCTCAAGCGAAGGCTGAGTGAGTTATTCCAGCTGGTCTCGGATGAGATGCTCACGGTCTATGATACTCCCGGTCCGGGAGACTGGATATCCCTGACCGATCACCAGATCGGAATACTTGAAGATAACGGTAACTCATCGGAAGACTGGTCAGGAGTAAGTGTGCTCAGAGATGCCGAACTTGATTCTGTTCGGAACTGCGTTTTCATAGGTGAAGTCCGGATTGCCATGATCCCGTGCGAAATCGAAGGTAGAAGATCTGATCCCATTCTACGGAGCTGCCGCCTTGAGAATGTGGAAGTTCTTCCAGGATGCAGGATCGAATCCACTGACCTGCTGCGTAACCTCCATATAGGAGAGGGAACAGTCATAGAGAACTGCGGCAGGATCGTATACGAACAGGGTTCAGCGTGCGGCTGCAATATCGAGCTTGAACTCGGTGTTGAGACGGGGGAGAGAAATGTTCCATCTTCCCCATGCCTTGATACAGAGCTCGCATCTGCACTTTCAGGAGGCAGTGATCGAGATAACAATCTAGCTGTCTACCAATCGTATCTCGATGTATTTGTGACGGAGCTGAAATCGAAAAAGGCCGGAATCATTGGAAAAGCATGCAGAATTCAGGACTCACCTGTTCTGGAAAATTGCTTCATCGGGTCCCGGGTTGCCATTCTGAATTCTTGCGCTGTAAGAAACAGTACGGTACTGGGGGGAGGATCGGATCCAACTTCTATACTGGATGGAGCCCTGGTCAGGGATTCAATATTGAAATGGGGCTCCAGAGCGGATTCGATGGCAATAGTAGACAGATCCGTTGTCGGGGAAGCTTCGGTGGTTGAAAAACATGGAAAAATCACATTATCCTTCCTTGGGCCGAATTCTGTACTTGCAGAAGGTGAGATCACGGCGTCACTAGCCGGTCCATTTACCTCATCTCATCATCAGTCACTTCTGATAGCTGCCAGATGGCCAGAAGGGAGAGGTAACGTAGGTTACGGAGCCAACGTCGGAAGCAACCACACATCAAGGCTTCCGGACCAGGAGATAAGACCGGGAGAGGGTATGTTCTTCGGGCTGGCCTGCTCCGTGAAATTCCCGGCGGATTATTCACTGGCTCCCTACTGTATTATTGCAACAGGTGTAACTGCATTGCCCCAGAGGATCGAATTCCCCTTTTCACTGATCTGCAAGCCATTCAGATCAGTCGAAGGTATTCCGCCTGCATTCAATCAGATCATTCCGGGATGGGGTCTGTCCGATAACCTGTTCGCGGTACATAGGAATGAGATGAAGTACAGGTCCAGAAACCGCGCCATACACTGGAAACCCGGCGGAGATATCATCAGGGAAGAGACTGTTAGAATGATGATGACTTCTATTGAGAAGCTTGATGTGCAATCGGTAAAGGAGATATACACCGATGCTGATATCTGCGGTCTGGGTAAGAATTATCTTACTGAAGCGCACAGGCGGAAGGCGATCGAGACGTACAGGTTCCATATAAGGTTTTTCGCTCTGGATGGCCTGTCAGGAAGCCCTGGGGAACTGTCAGAGTTCAGAAAGTGCATTCTGGAAGAGGAATTTCCCGGTGCAACATTGGAAAAACTCCTTGAAAACCTGTCGGAGATGCAGGATAAAATTACCGAGAGTATCAATATGAGCATAGAAAAGGATCACACCAGAGGCTGCAGGATAATCGGTGATTACGCGGATGTAAGGAAAAGGGGGGCCGGGCCTAACATCTAAACATTTGTTACATATTTAACAATCAAAATATTTAAATAAACAATCAAAATGTTTAGATGTTAGGCCCGGCCCCATCAGGTGAGTCGGATCAATAACACGCCTGATCGCTTCCATTCCCCTGATCTCATCCTCCGAATACATCAGCTCCAGATAGTCGAGTTTCATCTTTCCAAGCCCGTGTTCGGCGGATACCGTGCCGCCCATCGCAACGGCAGCTGCCGCTATTTCCCTCATGGCGCGATCTGCATTGTGCATCTGCTGTGGATCCTCCGGTATCGCATTGGCATGAATGTGTCCATCTCCGGCGTGACCGAAGATTAGGAATGGCAACCCGCTTTCCTGCAGAATACACCGGGTCCTGGTGTAGTACTCCTTAAGCCTGGATGGCTCTACAGCCCCATCTGAACCGTATTTATGGATTGAAGGATATTTCATTCTTGACTCCGAGATGCAGTGATTGACAGCTTCAGGCAGCGCGTGTCTGAAATCCTTGATTTTCTTTCTTTCGGAAGGTTCGAAACCGCCCCATGCAGTCTCGGGGTTTGAATCATATGTGACCAGCATCTCATCCAGAGTTTCAAGAGTTTCCTCAAGATGCTCATCGCTGTCGGCTTCCGCTCTGAGAATCAGGCAGAAGACAGCATTCACGGGGGGAAGCGGAAGCTCACCTGGATGAGATCTAAGAAAATCCATACACATGTCATCCATCATTTCAAGAGCTCTTATACGGAGAGGTCTATCTGCATGCAGCATCGCACCGTAAAGCTCCCAGAATGATCCTGCATTTTCAGGGAATACCGCAAGATCGATAACGTACATAGGCTCAGAAGCCAGCTTCAGTTCGGCTTCTGTAATAAAACCAAGTTTTCCTTCAGAACCGATGAACAGGTCTATCAGGTCCATGCCTTCGCGAAGATAATATCCGGCGGCATTCTTCGACGGCTGTTCTCTTCTGAGAGGCGGCAGATGAAGTGTACCCAGAACAGGGTGGGTGCAGGTACGGTTCTCGAACGTGTGCTGGCCCCTCTTTATACTGAGCAGCCTTCCGCCAGGGAGTACGATCTCCAGTCCTTCCACCCATTTCCTTGTCGCACCGTACAGGTAACTGTCCGCGCCCGAGGCATCGGTGGCGATGGTTCCTCCTACAGAAGCTGTATCCTCCGTCGGATCCGGAGGATAGAAGAGACCGTCCGTATTTACAGATACAAAGGAATTGAGCTCTTCTATTGTTACACCTGCTCCGGCTGTAATATTGCCGTTTTTAAGAAGTCTGATATCCTTCAGAGCTGATGCCGATATTACAGAACCCCCCTGCGGGAGAGCTCCCCCGGCTATGCCGGTTAGTCCGCCGGAGACCGTTAATTGCATTCCGGTCTTCGCACATTCTGTGATATATTCTCGAGCTTCATCGGTGTTTTGGGGCCAGGCAGCTGCCTCACACCATGCTCCGGACAGGTTCGATTCATCCTGCAGAAGGTCAGCACACATCTCCGATACTTTTTCTCTGCCTGTTACCGTTCTCATATGAACCTTTCTTGAACTATCTTCAATCGCTCGGGGTTACTACTCACGGAACAGATTGTATAATTCGTACTATAGTGAATGGATCACAGGAACAGAAATATTCTTGAGGAAAGGTTCTGTATATGGGAGAAACTTTCGCAGTTAAAATCCTGAGCCGGGCTGCCGGTAAGAAGGTCAGGGAAGGTGAAATAGTATTTGTCGAACCGGACTGCATCATGACCCACGATAACAGTGCGGCAATAATAGGCAAGTTCGAATCCACCATTCCAGAAGGCAGGATCAGGTATCCCGGCAGGATAGCCATTGTACTGGATCACGTTATTCCGGCTGCCTCAAGCAAGCATGCCGCGGGTCATAAGAGGGTCAGGGAATTTGTCAGGGAACAGGGTATAACAGACTTCCACGACATCGGAACTGGCGTTTGTCACCAGGTTATGCCCGAAATGGGGCTTGTGAAGCCAGGGTCAATTGTTGTTGGCAGTGACAGCCATACCTGCACTTATGGTGCATTCAACTGCTTTGCTACCGGTATCGACAGAACAGAGGCAGCCGGTATATGGATAACCGGTCGAACCTGGTTCAAAGTGCCGCAGACGATCAATATCGAACTTACCGGGGCGTTTACTACCGGGATATCCGCCAAGGATCTGATTCTGACCATCATAGGAGATGTTGGTGCCGGCGGAGCGAATTATATGGCTGTTGAGTTCAACGGACCCGCCGTAGGCGGACTGAGAATATCCGACAGAATGACCATCGCGAATATGGGAATCGAGATGGGGGCGAAGATAGCTGCGTTTCCCGCCAACAGCATGACGAGTAAATACTACGATGCTCTGGGTCTGGATGTTGCCGGCGCCGTCTGGAGCGATCATGACGCAGTATATACCAGAACACTTCGGTACGATCTTTCGGAGATCGTACCTGTAGTAGCATGTCCCCATCAGGTGGACAATGTTGTTAAGATTGAAGAGATAGCCGGCATGAAGATAGACCAGATATTCCTTGGAACCTGTACGAACGGCAGAGTCGAAGATCTCAAGCTGGCCGCAGATATTCTGAAGGGGAGGAGGGTTCATAACAGTGTAAGGATGATCGTTGCCCCCGCCTCCAGGGAAGAATACCTCAAGGCAATGAAGATGGGGATTATTGAGGATCTGGTCAGTGCGGGGGCGGTTGTACTGCCTCCGGGCTGTGGTCCCTGTCTTGGAGCGCATCAGGGCGCACTTGCCCCGGGTGAGAAATGTCTTTCCACGGCAAACAGGAATTTCAAGGGAAGAATGGGTGAAAAAGAAGCTGAAATATACCTGTCCAGCCCGGAGACAGCTGCAGCATCTGCCCTGACAGGTAAGATACAGGATCCCCGGGAGGTACTCAAATGAATGTATTCCACTACCCTCAGAGCGATATCAACACCGATCTGCTTTTTCCGGGCAAGTACACATATACCTGCTCTACAGGCCCTGAGATAAAGGAACATCTGCTGGAGGACCTCGATCCGGACTTTTCCGGGGCTGTTCAACCAGGAGACATAATAATAGCAGGGGAGAACTTCGGATGCGGATCGAGCAGAGAACAGCCTTCGCTGGGTCTGAAACATGTGGGTGTGAGCGCTGTGATCGCGAAATCATTTGCCAGGATATTCTACAGAAGCGCGCTGAACCAGGGACTACTCCTGATACAGAGCCCCGGAGCTGTGGATCACTACTCTGAAGGTGATCCGGTCGCAGTTGATCCGGTTGCGGGTGAAGTTCGTGTAGGAGACAGACTGTTCAGTTTCCCCTCGCTGCCCGATGAAATGCTGGAAATCCTCGAGGATGGCGGGTTGCTCAATCACATAAAGAAGCAGTATACCAGGGGAGATGAAGTATGAAGCTGGTCACCGCAATCGCGCTTATGCTTTCCCTGGCACAGGCTTCAGGTTCCGATGGAATCTCGGTCAGTGCGGGTCCTATGATATCAAATCTGGCTCCGATGGATTCCGTTTACGAAAACAGGTTTCTCACACCGGGAACATCAGCGGGTCTTGCTGTGGATATCGATGCTCCGGGGATACTGGACTTCCGTATAACAGGCGAGTACTTCTGGAAGAATTCCTCGCCCATCGGATGGGATGGAGAACTGAGCGCATTCGTGATCTCGATCATGCCGCTGGCTAAGTACGAAGTGTTCAACAAGTTCTCCGTTTTTGCCGGAGCGGGTGGAGTTTTCATAACAGGAAATTACAGTGGAACGAATGATTTTGGGGAATTTGTCGAAGCCCGGGGGAATACAGCAGGTTTCACCTTTGCTGTCGGGACAGAGGTTGTCCTTGCCGGACCCCTGTCAGGCAGGCTCGAGTACCGAAGGTCTTTTGCCGACTTCAAGACGGACAATGCCATTATTGATGGTGAGGAATCATCGGTCTATCCTGCCGAGGAATATGATCTTGGAAGCTCTCAGTTCTGTATAACATTTCCATTAAGTCTGTTCGGGGGCTCCGAGTCCATCTTCTGAGAATATTGACGAACCATGCATATTTCAATAATATCCATTGCTCCGGAGCCGGCGTAGCTCAGCTGGCAGAGCAGCGCATTCGTAATGCGCAGGTCAACGGTTCGACCCCGTTCGCCGGCTCCAGATCTTATTTCAGGAGGTTGCCTCCTATGGAAGGTTTATGAAACCGATTATCAGTGGATCCGGGATCAGAGGCATATTCGGTGTTTCCCTTACAGTTGCTGATGTGGTGGAATTCGCTTCAGCATTTGGAATTCTTGCCGGAAGGGGATCTGTTGTCATCGGCAGGGACACCAGAAGGAGCGGACCTGCTGTTGAAGCTGCAGTAACGGCGGGTCTCATGTCCGTCGGTTGTGATCCCGTTCTTCTTGGTATTGTACCTACTCCTACGGTACAGCTTGAAGCCATGAGAGATGGGATTCGCGGTGGGATAGCTATTACTTCAAGCCACAATCCCGGTGAATGGAACGCACTGAAACTTATCGGGGCAGATGGTATTTTCCTGAGATCCGAAGGCAGGGACCGCTTGATGGAGCTGCTTGACGGAGACATGCAGCATGCGCATTACAGAACGGCAGGGATACCACGGGAATTGAGCGGTTCGGTGGAAAGACATATTGAGGGAATACTGTCATTACCGTGGCTTGTTCGGGAAGGAAGACCGCTGAAAGCAGTGCTTGATGTAACCGGTGGGGCTGCCGCTTCATTCGCTTCAATGCTGATGGAAAGACTTGGAGTGAATTACACTGTTATCAATCCGGATATGACGCCTTCGGGAGATTTTCCCCGCGTTGCAGAGCCTACCGTCGAAAGTCTGAATGGACTTTCCAGGGCTGTTATCGATGAGAAAGCAGATTTAGGATTTGCCTTTGATCCCGATGGAGACAGACTTGCGCTGGTAGATGAGAATGGAAGAATCATCGGCGAAGATTACACTGTAGCCCTGGCACTAGATTTTATACTTTCAGTCAGGCCAGGACCGGCTGTTGTCAATCTTTCGACTTCCAGACTGGCTGAGGATGCAGCCGCGAAACACGGCTGCAGACTTTACCGCAGCCCTGTGGGCGAGGTGAATGTAGTTGAGGAAATGGAAAAGTGCGGAGCCATTACAGGCGGAGAGGGTAACGGCGGTGTTATCGACATGGCCTTCCACGCGGGAAGGGACAGCGGTGTAGCAATGGCCTGCGCGGTTTCATTTCTCAGAGATAATCCCGGCTCCAGCATTGGAAGCTGGGCGGACAGTTATCCATCCTACACTATGTTCAAAAAGAAACTGCCGCTCAAAACCGGATTTGAACCTTTGCGTTCTTTACTTCATGAGAAGTACGGCCCCGCAGACGATGTAAGGGATGGTCTATGGTATTACAGAAATGGCGGTTGGATGCATATCAGACCATCGGGTACCGAGCCTGTGGTCAGGTTCATTGCCGAGAACAGGGATAATAGTTACATTGAGGAGGATTTCCGTATCTTCCTCGAAGCAATGGAGAGTGTATGTGTGGAATAGTAGGATATGTAGGGTGCAAACCCGCCAGGGAAATACTTCTTGCAGGGCTCAAGCGCCTTGAATACAGGGGTTACGATTCGGCAGGATACGCGCTTCAGAACAAAGGCAGTTTGTTCATAAGGAAATGCGAAGGTCGGGTCATTGATCTGGAGAATGTCGATCCCGGAGATGCTGAATCTTCAGTTGTCGGGATAGCTCACACACGATGGGCCACCCATGGAGTGCCTTCAAATGCTAACGCTCACCCCCATTACGATCAGGCTGGAAGGATAGCTGTTGTTCATAACGGCATAATTGAGAATTTCATGACACTGAGGAAGGATCTCATCGGCTCAGGGGTCAAGTTCGAATCGGAAACCGATTCTGAAGTCCTGCCGATGCTGATAAGCCAGGAAATCGCAAAAGGAAAGAAACTCTTCGCCGCTGTAAAAGATGCGCTTGTAAAGGTCCATGGCGCATACGGGATCGCTGTACTTTCCGCGGATGAACCGAATACACTGGTAGCGGCCCGCTACGGCAGCCCCCTGGTAGCCGGTATAGGTGATAAGGAGTATTTCGTAGCCAGTGACGTCGCAGCCATTGTATCTCATACAAGGGATGTCATCTACCTCGAAGAGGGTGAAGTTATTGAAGTGAACCTCGAGGGGATTCAATCGGATAACGGCCATACATCCCTTATACGCGAACGGATCGAATATGTGGACTGGGATATCGCGGATATCGAAAAGGACGGTTATCCCCACTTCATGCTGAAGGAGATCTACAGCCAGCCCGAATCGCTCACGAATGCTTTCAGAGGCAGGCTGGATCTGGATCAGGGTACCGCGCACCTTGGTGGTTTACAGATGTCCGAGGAGGACATGAGATCCATAAGCAGGATAGTAATAACTGCCTGCGGAACCTCATGGCACGCGGCTTCCATAGGCAAGTACCTTATAGAGGCCTATTCAAAAATCCCCGTCCAGGTGGAGTATGCTTCCGAGTTTCGATACCGGGATCCTGTTCTGTCTCCGGATACGCTGATGATAGTAATCAGCCAGAGCGGTGAGACAGCGGATACACTGGCTGCCCTGAAACTGGCTAAAGAGAAGAAGTGCCGTACTCTTGGTATCGTAAATGTAGTTGGATCAACCATAGCCCGTGAGACGGATGCAGGAGTTTATATTCACGCAGGTCCCGAGATAGGGGTTGCATCAACAAAGGCTTTCACTTCACAGGTGATGGTTCTTATCCTGATAGCTTTTGCTCTCGGAAGAGCCAGGCAGATTCTTGATCGTGACCAGGGGCTTGATCTGACGCGCGAGATCATGGCCATTCCGGACAAAGTAAGGAAGATTCTGGAGAATTCCAGCAGCATAGCCGAGATAGCCAAAGAGTTTACATACGCAAGAAATTTCCTCTACCTTGGCAGGGGTGTGAATTACCCCGTAGCACTCGAAGGTGCACTGAAACTTAAGGAAATATCTTACATTCATGCGGAAGGTTATCCAGCAGCGGAAATGAAGCACGGCCCGATCGCTCTGATAGATGAAATGATGCCCATCGCTGTAATTGCCGTTAAGGGTGCAGCCTATGACAAAGTAATCTCCAACATCCAGGAAGTTAAGGCAAGGCAAGGCAGAGTCCTTGCTATAGCTACAGAAGGGGATACCGATATTGAATCGGTCTCGGACTGGGTTATCAGGGTCCCTGAAGCGCCCGACATGCTCGTCCCGCTGCTCAGTGTAATCCCACTCCAGCTTCTGTCCTATCATATCGCTGTTGCCAGAGGCTGTGATATAGATAAACCCAGAAATCTCGCAAAAAGCGTTACGGTGGAGTAGATCTGACTGGTAATGGAAGATCCCTGCGCGATATTTCCATCATCCCATCTGCAACTGTAAGAAGACACCTACACAGAACATGGATCTTCATAAGGTTCTTCGGAAGAAGATTTTACAACAGATGGAACGATGACAGCGTATTTTTCTCGGCTGCAGCCATCTCCTTCAACGTGCTGATAACCATCCTTCCCCTTGGCCTGATGATACTCACTTTCAGCGGTATAGCTCTGCAGGAGGACGAAGGTCTGCAGCAGGGCCTCACGGTCTGGCTCGATACAGCCAATCCTCTGATCCCCGATTCCACAAGAAACGAGATCGAAAGCGCCATCTTCAGAGGCAGTTCCGGAATACCGGGAATAGTTGGTTTCCTTTTCCTTTTGTGGCTTGTAAGCAGATTGTTCGGCACCATACGGACTGCTTTCGATAAAGTATTCGAAGTAGCAAGAGGTCGTCATATAGTTCTGGGGAAACTGTACGATTTCTTCCTGGCTCTGCTGGTGGCACTCTGTTTTGTGTTCTCACTGATATTTTCAACCATGGCCCGACTTGTCGTGGACAGCCCGGTGGGCGACATTGTCTCCCAATGGCCCGTCATCGGGCATCTTACGGGAGGCGACCTTGCTCATATACTTGGTATTTCCTTCACTGTGCTGCTGTTCTTTACCCTTTTCAAGGCTGCTCCGAACAGAAAAATAGACATCGGACAGGCTCTTCTTGCTACAATTATAGCAGCAGTGTTCACAGCAATTGGTACCCAGATCTACCTCTGGGTGATCGGTCATCCGGGGTGGGGAGTGGTCTACGGTTCGCTTGCAAGGGTTATGGCTACTTTTTTCCTTCTCTACTGGGAGTGCGTGATACTGCTGGGTGCTGCTGAGATAAGCCAGATCGTACATGAATGGCGCAATGTATCTAGAACGATGAGAAGTATCCGTTAGTATTGCGCGCGGGATCAGACGTTGAATCGGATCTCTATCAGATCGCCGTCTTTGACAGTGTAATCCCTGCCTTCGATCCTGAGCTCTCCCTTTTCCTTCAGCAACGTTTCATCGGGATACTCATGATACAGCTCCCATGGTATTACAACTGCACGGATAAAACCTCTGGCAAAATCGGAATGGATGGTTCCCGCGGCATCCAGTGCGGTTGAGCCTTTCCGAATGGGCCATGCCCTTACTTCATCCTTTCCGATAGTGAAGAAGACTATCAGGTCAAGGGCGGAATACGACGCTGCGATGAGCCGGGAGAGTCCGCTGGACGAATATCCCATGGATTCAAGAAAAGGCACCTGTTCACTTTCATCGATCTCTGTCAGTTCAAGCTCGAAGCCTGTGTCGATATCGAGAAGGATCCCGCCATGTTCTGATACAGTACTGGAGAGTTCCTCGTCCGGAGTTATCGGATCACCCATTCTGTTGGATATCACTATAAGAGGTTTTAAGGACAGAAGGGCGTATGGAGCCAGAATTGCTGCCTCACCTTCATCGATCTTCAGGAGCCGCAGGGGACTGCCGCTTTCCATGTGTCCCTGAAGGTTTCCAAGAAGAATGGCTTCTCTGGATTTACCCTTGCTCTCCTTGACAAGGCGAGCCAGCCTTTTTTCACACAGTGCCATATCTGCAAGTATGAGTTCTGCTTCGATCTCGTTAAAATCGTTAATGGTATCACCCAGGGCATAATTATCAAGGACAAGTGTCAGTACCGCGGCATTCCTGATAAGAGCCAGATTCGCAATCGAGAAAGATGGTGAAGGGACATCGAAGAATACTACTGTTGCATGAATATTTTTCTCCGGGTTGTGGATGCTTTCAAGAAAGTCCAGTCTGTGGTCCGGTATTTTTACAGTGAGAGGTTTTCCCGAGTCAGCATCCACGGAACCTGCAAGCGCACGGAACAGAGTGGATCTGCCGCAGCCCGGTTTTCCGGCAAGGGCTATTTTCACCGATATTTCCCTTCAGTATCGAATTGAGAAGGAAATATACTAAAGAAGATCCACTTTCTCTATTCGGAGAAGATCCTTACCTTATCTCCATCTGCGCTGTCCACATCAACCTGCATATCTCTCAGGGCTTCGATGAGTTCATCACTGTCAAGCTCGGACAGCTGTGAGAGGTCGAATCCATGACTGCTCATCTTATCGGCTACCTTGCCCGGAACCAGGGCTGTCAGTTTGATACCTGTCTTTATAAGACTCAGGGGTACCCTTACGTTAACCTTGTCCCCGTCTGCGGAGTCCACAACTACTCTCAGGTACTTTGGTGTCCTTTTATGAACTTCCGCGGATTCTACCTCACTGATCTCATCATCAGCGATAGCTGGATCCTGAAGTTTCGACAGAAGCGCTGTTGCCTCCTCAACTGAGATCTTTCCTTCGGAGAGCATTTCCAGGATTTTCTTGTGAGAGTCATCTTTCATTGTATATCCCTTTCGTATGGGTTAAATGAAGCTTATCAGTATGTTTTCAGTATCAGTATCGATTCTTACTTCTGTCCCGCCCAGGCACATAATGAGTATGAGAAATCTCCATGACTGGCTGGCCAGCCGCATTGGATAACTGTCAGGATCGAAGATCAGCCAAAGATGCCCCGCGAACCACGCCAGCAGAATAAAAGGCGCTAAAAGAAGCCAGACGAGGAACCAGGGCAGCGGGATGAAGAATTTCCTTATTCTGAGCAGAAGTATGCAGGCTGGCATTACAGTTCCTCCATAGCTTCCGAGAAGGAGATATCCCCGCGATCGAGTTTCCCAAGGATCTCGCTTTCCATGTTAACAGGCACTTCCATAGTTGAATCCAGCCTCTCTATCAGCTCCGCAATCCTGGCTCTGGCAGTGGGATAGCTCACTTCCAGAAGTTTCTGTATCTTCTTTATCGAACCGTAACTGCGCACGAATGCTATTACCAGCGCCTGGTCGCCCGGAGATAGCATGGATAAAATGGAAACTGAGAAGTTGCCATCCATCCTGATGTCGCAGGACTTGCACTCGCAGGTAACCGGGGTCATAAGTTTACCGCAATCGGGACATTTTGCATTACCAATATCCATGAGTAACCTCCAATATCTTAAAAAAAATATATGAAAACTTAAAGAAATGTCAAGTATTTGATAAATATATTGATATTTGGATCACTTGCTTTCAACCTCCTTGACTCCGCTTCGCAGGGTGATTCTATTGCTTTATAAGTAACTCGGGAGGACAGATGAAAAGGATAATAGCGGTGATCCTTGGAGGAGGAAGGGGAACCAGGCTCTTTCCTCTTACACGGGACAGGAGCAAGCCTGCGGTTCCGATAGGCGGAAAGTACAGGCTGATAGATATCCCGATCTCAAACTGCATCAACGATCAGATCAGGCACATGCTTGTCCTTACACAGTATAACAGTGAGAGCCTTAACAGGCATGTAGCTCTTACGTACAGATTTGACAGGTTCACTCACGGTTTTGTTTCCATTCTGGCAGCGGAACAGACCAGCGAGAACAGGGAGTGGTTCCAGGGAACCGCCGACGCAGTCAGGCAGAGTCTCAAGTATATCAACAGCCAGCATCCGGATCTGGTCCTCATCCTTTCCGGTGATCAGCTTTACAGAATGGATTTCAGGGAATTCGCCAGGTGTCATGAAAACTGCAATGCCGATATCTCGATCGCAACTAAACCTGTCACAGCTTCTGAGGCTCCCTCTATGGGCATCATGAAAGTAACGGGTGACAGTTTTATCACCGAGTTCAGGGAGAAGCCGTCGGAAGACGAGCTGGAAGACCTGGTGAGCACTCAGGAAGGAACCACGGCTTCAAGACCTTATCTGGGAAGTATGGGGATCTATATGTTCTCTCCCGGAGTTCTGGGGGAAGTACTTGAGAAGGAACCTGATGTAATCGATTTCGGAAAGGAGATCATACCGCATTCAATCGGGTCTTACAGAGTAGCTTCACATATGTTCAACGGCTACTGGTCCGACATCGGAACCATCTCCAGTTTTTTCAGGGCCAATCTTGATATGGCACGTCCCGATCCGGATTTTGATATGTACAAAAGCTTCTCCCCGCTGTACACCCGGGCAAGGGCGCTTCCGGGGGCGAGGATAGATAACTGCAGCCTGAATAATACGATCATATGTGATGCTTCCGATGTAAGCGGTGTATCGTTCAGTGACTGTATTGTAGGGCTCCGTGGAAAGGTTCGAAGCGGAACTGTGATGGAAAGATGCGTGTTCATCGGTTCGGATTACTGGGAGGGCCACTACCTTGACCCGAGGAATATACGACGGGAGATGCTGCCGCTGGGAATAGGGGAGAACTGCGTCATAAAGAATGCGATAATCGATAAGAATGCCAGAATAGGCGATGGGTGCAGGCTCGAGAACAAAGAGGGTGTTCAGGAATACACTTCGGAACTCTTCTGCATTCGCGACGGCATCATTGTCATACCTAAAAACGCCATGCTCGAACCTGGATTCGTGATCTGAGAGGACCTCAGGTTTCAGCTGTTATCAGTAGAAAAGCATCCCTATCTGGTACGCAACTGTTGCAACAATCATCGCAGCACCTGTTGTATAGACGATAGCGAATCCCGCCCATTTCCAGGAGCGGGTCTCACGCTTGATGACGGCGACGGTGGCGATGCATGGAATGTACAGCATTGTGAACATGATAAGAGCAAAGGCCACTACCGGATTCCACCCTTCTTCGTCAGCCAGTCTTTCCGAGAGGGATGATGAGTCCTCCGAGTCAATTTCTCCCATCGAATAGACCGTACCAAGAGTGGAAACCACAATCTCCTTGGCAGCGAATCCACCGATAAGAGCTACATCGGTTTTCCAGTCAAATCCCATAAGCGGTTTCGTGATGCTTTCGAATGCTCTGCCGGCCCTTCCGGCGATGGAATACGACAGTCTTGCCTGCGCAAGCTCGTTGTCAGTCAGTGATGAAGCGTGATCGGCAGGGAGAATAGGGAATGTCATCAGAGCCCACATCACCACGGAGGCGAACAGGATAACGGTTCCAGCCTTTCTAAGATAGAGCCATGTCCTTTCCCACATGTGTATCAGGAGACTTGTCAGGGAAGGGAGCCTGTATGGAGGAAGCTCAAGAACGAATGAGGTTGATTCTCCCTTCAGTATTGTGGAACGCAGCATCCTCGCGGAAAGTAACGCGAATGTCCATGAAATGAGCGTAAGCAGGAACAGTATCAAGCCTTCTTTTGCGGAGAAGAAAGCTGCTATCAGGAGGGCGTATACAGGGAGTTTTGCTCCGCAGTTCATGAAGGGGACGGAGAGTATCGTGGCGATCCTCTCCCTTGGATCCCTCAGTGTTCTGGCTGCCATAATACCCGGGACTGCGCATCCACCCGTTATACCCCCTGATACTATGAAGGGAACGATGGAATTACCGTGCAGGCCGAATTTCCGGAATATTCTATCCATCAGGAAAGCTATTCTGGCCATGTATCCGGTGTCTTCAAGAATCGATATGAAAAAGAACATGAACATTATCAGGGGCACAAAACCGACTACACCCCCGACACCGTCGATGGCTCCGCTGACTACCAGTGATCTGAGTAGCCCTTCAGGCAGAGCGCTCCAGGCGAAAGTGTGGAGCCAGCTGAAAAACCCTTCCATAAGCGCTATAGGTGTACTGCTTACGAAGAAGGTGAACTGGAAAAGACCGAACAGCACTGCCACCATGACAACAGGACCAAGAAAAGGGTTCGTCAGGAACCTGTCTATCCTGTCCGAAATATACACCCTGTTTACCGTCGAGTAGCTTTTTACCCGTTTAACGACACCTGCAACAAATCCGTACCTGTGATCAGCTATGACCCCTTCAGTCTCATCGTTCATCTCCCTGAATACTCTATCCGCCAGATCAGCTGACAGTTCCAGTATATCATTTCCTTCAGGTGAACTCAGTCTCTTCACCCTGTTCAGCGTATGGGAATCCTGCTCCAGAAGCCGGAGCGCAAGCCATCCCGGAGGTACCATATCCATGAGGAGCCCTGTTTCAATGATCCTTTTCTCAAGGATTCGGAGGGCGTTGTCGGAAGCCTGTCCATATGAAAGCTCAATGGGAGTCCAGCTTGTCTTTTCACATGCGATGCTCAACGCTTTCTTAAGGAGTTCTTCGGTACCCGTTCCCCTGTTTCCTACCGTACGCAGGACAGGTATTCCCAGTATCTTAGACAGACCTTCAGAATCGATCCTTATTCCCCTGTCTTCGGCTATATCGATCATATTAAGGGCGATTATTACAGGTACTCCCAGCTCCATAAGCTGAGTGGTAAGGTAGAGGTTTCTCTCCAGATTGGAAGCGTCCACAACATGGATTACAACATCCGGATGCTGTTCCAGAAGGTAATCCCTTGCAGCAACCTCATCGGGGGAGTATGGGGTGAGGCTGTAGGTCCCAGGCAGGTCGATAATCTCAGCGGTGAGTTCACCCGATACGGCTTTCCCTTCCTTGATCTCGACGGTGATTCCGGGATAGTTCGCTACATGCTGCTTTGCGCCGGTCAGTGAATTGAATATCGAGGTTTTGCCCGAGTTTGGATTGCCGGCCAGGGTTATCACCGGAAGGCCATTATTCATCTATTCTTCTCCACGATAACATGCAGGGCATCCCAGCCGTCTATCTTCAGCCGATTCCCGTTTACATCCACGATTGAAGAATCGGGATGGTGTATGCTGCGGATCATTCTGACGGACATTCCCTCGCTGATCCCCATATCCCTGAGTCTGGTAACCGTAATACCTCTACCCCTGATGGAGACAACGGTACCGGTTTCTCCTTCCGCAAGCGTATTGAGAGTAACGTATTCACCGTACTCGGCTTTCATCATCGTGGTTCTGTACGAACATCCCCTGCAGTTGTCATCGCAGAAAAGCGGATGAGAAGCATGAAGGGCATCCGGAGAGGCAGGTACAACCCTGACATGCCATGCGGTCTTCCTGTCTATTCCGAACCTTGTTTCGTCTCGAGCTACTACGATCGGACCGCTTCCCGAAGAGGAGATAACATGCAGAAGCGCGCCTGGGTTGATACCCATACTGACAAGCCTGCTTTCCGCTGCATGGTCGGTGGTTATTGTCACGACCCTCACGTATTCATCCGATGAAGCCATGGTCAGAGGATAACCGGGCTCGACAGCACCGGCTCTTCCTCTTCCTGTTCTTCTTCTGCCTCTATTGTGAATCATTCCCTTTCTATTCCTCATTTTCATCTTCTCCCATTTCTTGGGAGTCAGGATGAAGGAGGACACATTCAGCGATCTCCACAGGCAGTTCCTGATCGTACCCGTCAAGCTTTACTATGAATGGCAGATCACTGCCTCCAGGTCGGATAAGAATAACGTTCGCTCCCTGTATGAAGCCTGATTCGATGAGTTGTCTTCTTGCCTGTATCCCTGCGTTTATCCTGGCGATTCTTCTTGAAGACCCCGGTTGAAGATCGATAAGGCGTAATAGTTCAAACCCCTCACTGTTATCATCATCATGAGCCATAAGCGGGCAGATCGATCTGCTGCAGCGGGGAAGATGTTCTGTTTCACCTTCAAGGCAGTTAGCGAATCCCGTATCTATAAGGATCTGAAGCTCAGGGCAGGCAGCGAGGAACTCGAAAAAAGCTGCAAGCCTTTCCATAGAGCTTTCAGAAAGGAAATGTTCCATTTCGCAAGCGTCATTTTCGGCCTGTTCGCGGTCAATTCCGAGAATTTCGGTTAAGAAGCGGGAAAGCAGTTTGTGGCTGGTCATTGTGCGACGTGCGATTAAGAGACCCTTTTCGGTGAGTTCTATATAGTTACGTTTGGAATATCTGATAAGTTCTTTTTCGGCCAGACGTTTCATAGCGGGTGTGACGGATGCCGGGCTTACATCCAGCTCCTCGGCGATGTCCCTGACCCTCGCGACTGCACTTCTTCCAAGTATCCTGAAAATGGTCTCAAGGTAATCTTCAAGTGATCCAGTAATACCGTTTTTACTGTCTGACATGTAGGCACCTCTATTTCTGTTAGAGTAATCTAACAAATAGAGAAAAAATGTCAATATGATAATTACTGCTGTTGTCGTGAAGGTCTGATGATAATTAGCAGGAAACGGACCTTCCGTAAGAAGGATGGTCCGTTATACTACATAAGAGAGTGCTTCAGGCGGTTAGCTCTGTTCCGGTGAAGAAGATGCTTCCTGGATGCTTTATCAATAAGGCTCTGGGCTTTGCGCATTGCCTTTTCTCTGTCTTCAGGGGTCTCCGATTCATTTACGCTTTTTATAGCGCTTCTGAGCTTCCTCATCTTACTGCGGTTCCTCTGTGCCTTGACTATATCTGTTCTTCTGCGTTTTAGTGATTGCTTGCTCCTTGCCAAGAGCAGACTCCTTTCACAAATTTGGTAATACTCGAATTCTGTTTATACTCGGTCAGCAGGGAGGAATTCTAAACCCTGAATCGATGAAAGTCAATCTTTAAGAAGGAGATTCCAGTGAAGTATCTGTTTTTGGCTCTTTCTATTTGCGTATTCGCACCGGTTGTTTCGGCGCATAGACTCGTAAGACTGTACGATGTTCCGCACGGTTCATTAATGAATATGATCGAAGACGGATACGATATAGCCAGTGTTGATATGAGAAGCGGATATGTGGATATATTGCTGCCGGAGAGAGATATAGATCAGGTTGCCCTTCTCTCGTACGATTACGAGGTCCTTCCTAGAGAATGGGGAGAGCTCCTTCCGGAGAATACGGATAACGCCGGTTATTATTACAGCCCTGAGGAGAACTGGGCTTTCTGGTGCTCGCTTGCCGAGAACTACACTGATCTGGCGGATACACCTGTCACGATAGGGCAGTCCTACGAGAACCGGGACATATACATGATCAAAATGACAAGCTCAATACCGGGTGACAAACCGCCCATCTACTTCTCTTCACTTATCCATGCAAGGGAACCGGGCGGTAATTCGGTACTGATAGACTTTGCGATGTGGCTCACCAGCAACTACGATGGCGGTGATACCAGAGCGGCATATATCCTCGATAATACAACCGTTTACTTCGTTCCTATCGGAAATCCGGACGGGTACGAATACAACATGCCCAACGGCGGTTATCACAGAAAGAACATGAACTTCACACTTGGAGACGGGATTGATCTGAACCGGAACTGGGGATACATGTGGGGTTACGATAATTATGGATCAAGCCCATATCCCAACGATCCGACTTACCGTGGAGACTCAGCTTTTTCAGAACCTGAAACCCAGGTTCAGAGGGATTTCATAGAGGAAATCGAGCCGATAGCGGCGATGAACTACCATTCGTCCGGACAGTGGCTTATTTATCCCTATGGATACGAAGAGAATACTTACACTCCTGACCATACTACTTTCGTAGAGTGGTCCGCCGTAATGACCGCGGAGAACGGCTACTTTGCCGGTACCTGTCCCGAATGTCTATACGTTGTCAACGGAGATCAGAACGACTGGATGTACGGAGGAAATGAGGAACAGGGCATAATGGTTTTCACACCTGAAGTTGGCACCAGCTGGTGGGGTGGTCAGAACGACACCACCGTAATTGAAGCCAACTGTGCGGACTGCAGGCCGATGAATATCTTCATCTGCATGACCGTGCCGGAGTTCGTTGGGATCAGCGGAGAGAGTGAAATTGGAATCGAACCGCTTCTCGCACTTAACTCAGTATACCCTAATCCTGTTCTATCAACTGCATCCTTCAGAATTACTTCTTCGGGGTCCTCAAATGTTAATGTCTCTATCTATGACACCAGCGGCAGGATCGTTCATTCCTTTGGAACCGGAGAATTTGCCGGAGGAACAAGCAGCCTGACCTGGGCCATTCCAGGTGAAGTACCGGCGGGTGTATATATCGCCAGGATCTCCGATGTTGCAGGAAACTGCGATAGCAGGAGATTCACCGTTTTAAGGTAATCCTTAATGTCTGACAGCATAGAATATTCAACGCAGGATTTCTACAAAATACTGGGCGTTAAATACACGGTGACAACTGAAGAGATAGTAGATGCATATCATGAACTCGCCAGGAAATTACACCCGGATGTTACCGGCGGAGATATTGAACTTACCGAAAGGTATATGGCTATAAATGAGGCATACCAGGTGCTCTCAAAATCCGTCAGCCGGGCAGAGTACGACTCCTCTATCAATGTTGATCAGATTGAAGGGATCAAGGAGAAGGAACCTGAGCCCGCTATTAGGATGGGCACCCGCCCGCCCTCGGATATGCGTCGTCTTGATGCAAGACTCAAACGTACCATCAGGGATGCTGAAAGCCTCTGCAGGAAGGATAATTTCTGGGAAGCAAGCCGCATACTGGAGGGATTCCTCAAGACCCATCCGGATAATCCTAAGCTGAGAACAGTACTTGCCACCGCAGCCATGGGAAGGAAAAGATACCATGAGGCTGTGAACCACATGAAAGTAGCCTGCAAGGTCGAATATCATAATCCGGAAAATTTCGTAAGACTGGGAGAAATCTATATTCATGCAGGACAGCTGGCTCTGGCGGAAAAAGCTCTCCTTGAGGCTCTTGGATGGAACGCTGAACATGAGGGTGCCCTCAATATGATGAAGAAGATCAGCTCACTCAGAGATTCTGAGAAACCGCCCGTACAGAGGATGTTCAAGAAAGTTACGAAAGTTTTCAGACGCGAGGAGTAATCGAATTGGATTCAGGCAGCGAGAAGCTTTATTATTCCATTAGTGAAGTCTGCAGCCTTACAGGTCTTAAACCCCATGTACTGAGGTACTGGGAGACTGCTTTTCCGATGCTGAAACCTTCCAAGAATCAATCTGGCAACAGGATATACACGCAGGAAGATATCGCTCTGATCAAGATGATCAGCAATCTGCTCTACCAGGAACGCTATACTATCGACGGTGCCAGGCAGAAGATCGAAGAGATGAGCAGCCATGAACAGCAGATGGAGTTGAAGCTGGACGCAGCCACGGTTTCTGCTGAGATGATTAATTCAGTCAAGGTTGAGTTAACGGACATAATCGCCATACTGGACAGGGATCCGATGGCAGTTGACAAACAGGACGATAAAGGGTAATTTTGCTCTCTCCGGTCGGGGCGTGGCGCAGTCCGGTAGCGCACTTGAATGGGGTTCAAGTGGTCGCTGGTTCGAATCCAGTCGCCCCGACCATTCTTTATTCTCAATACCGATTACCTGAAAGGACCCATGGGCGAAACTCTGCTTAACTGGCTTGCCGGTATTCCCGGTGAAATACAGATGATGACACTTTCAGCTTTTCCTCTTACCGAACTCAGAGGCAGCATCCCCCTGGCATGGACAGTGATGAGCAGCGAGTGGGCATGGGACTGGTGGAAGATCTATCTTCTTGCAGTGGCGGGCAACCTCCTTCCTGTTCCCTTCCTGCTGTGGTTTCTTGAACCTGTCAGCAGATATCTCATGAGATGGAAAGTATTCGACAGGTTTTTCAGCAAGCTGTTTGAAAAAGCAAGAAAACGTGCCGGGACAAAAATCGAGAAGTACGAAGCCCTGGGCCTTACTCTCTTCGTAGCCATACCTTTACCGGTAACAGGTGCCTGGACCGGATCTGTAGCCGCGTTTCTGTTCGGAATTCCGAAAAGACTTGCGTTTCCAGCAATAGCCCTTGGAGTAGCTATAGCAGGTGTGCTTGTAACACTTATCATGTCCGGAGCACTGGCAGGTATCGGTTTTCTTGTCGGTGCTGACTGAAGTTCGGACGTTGCATAAGAACTGCATTAATAGTAAATTTGCATGACCGAAAACTGTAGTCGGGGCGTAGCGCAGCCCGGTTAGCGCGCCTGGTTCGGGACTAGGAGGTCGGAGGTTCAAATCCTCTCGCCCCGACCATATCTTAAAAACGATGACACCTGAATAGAAGGCTATTATCCTCACTAAACTCATTTCAGTAATCGGTGGATCACTTGCTGATCCGGAGGAGATCAGCTGGGCGGAGAGACTCGGCGGACTGCTTGCTGATCACGGCTTTACCGTCGTATGCGGTGGCGGAAAAGGTATCATGGAGGCCGTATGCCGGGGAACCGCCGAAAAGGGCGGTCACAGCATCGGAATACTCCGTGGAACCGACCCGCTTGAGGCTAATCACTGGGTAGAGACAGTGATCGTGACCGGAATGGGTACATCGCGGAACAGAATAATTGCCCTTTCTGGAAGAGTTGCGGTCGCAGTCGGAGGAAAGTACGGAACATTGTCCGAAATCGCCTATGCTCTCCAGGCTGGAAAGCCCGTATGCGCAATTGGCAAATGGGCTCGGATCGATGGAGTAGTGCCTGTCAGTTCACCGGAAGAAGCGATGGATTTCATTATTGAGAACTTCGGAGGGGATTTATGCTGAGCGTAGAGGAACTGAGCGATCGAATCAGGAACATTCCCGACTTTCCTGTTGAGGGCGTTATTTTCAAAGATATAACGACGCTTCTTACCCATCCGGGAGCCTTGAATGATACGGTGAAGCATCTTGAAAAAGCATGTGAAGGTATTGAATACGATGCGATAGCTGCAATCGAATCAAGAGGATTCATATTTGGTTCGGTCATGGCGGCAAAGAAGGATATTCCCCTTGTCCTTATTCGAAAACCGGGGAAGCTGCCCGGTGAAACCTTCAGTGAAGAGTATTCCCTTGAGTACGGAACGAACGTAGTTGAGATGCATAAGAATTCACTTCCTGCAGGAAGCAGGGTACTGATAGTAGACGATCTCATTGCAACGGGAGGATCGGCTATGGCTGCCGCGTTGTTGCTTCGCAGGGATTCCTGCACTGTAGCTGGTGCGGCCTTCGTCGTAGACCTGAAATTTCTTGGTGGAGGGGTCAGACTTCTGGAAAACGGAATCTCGTATGTGAAACTCATTGAAGTAGATACCGAGTAGTTATTTGACTAACTGATTTGAGTTTCGCATAATTCAATACATCTGCAGTTGAATCATAACGTGATATTCAAAAAGAAAGGAAGAATACATGTCAAAGCTGTTATTTATAGTGACGATGATAATTGGTATTGCCTTCTTCGGATGCGGCTCCGCAGCTGACGAAGCGGGTAACGGTGATGTAGGAGACAGAGGAGAAGTTGTTGATGACGGCAACGGTGAGGATGATCCCGGTGATCGTGGAATAGCCGCAATTGCCGAATTTGATCTGGATACACCTGAAATCGCCGTTGGACAGTGGATCGAATACGGTGCGGATGACATGCTCGAAACATTCATGATCTCCGTAGTCGGCAGCGAGAACAATCAGGGAACCGAGTGTTACTGGGTTCAGATCAGTGTTCCCGATTTTGTCGGCCAGATACTTATCGACCCTGATGGTATGGAAAATGCGATGGAGGGTTACGAAGAGCAGCTCGGTGCCTTCGCAGCCGATCCGGCTGCGTATATACGTGAGAACATGTCCGACGCAGGTGGAATGGCCGATATGTTCAGCAACGAAAACAATATGAAGATGGCCCTTGAATTCATAAGCGCCATCAGAATGGTTAAATTCGAACAGCAGGGAATGATAATGGCCATTGACCTTGTCGGTGTTCCTGAATTCCTTGAGGAAATGATGGACGATCCCGCATTCAAGGATCAGTTCCAGCAGGGCTTTGCCGAGGGTTTCGACACCGAGGGTGGACAGGAAGGCCTCGATGAGATCCTGACCGAGCTTGATAATATGCAGTTCGACGTAAGCGAGACCAGTGTGGACATTGCGGGTAACAGGGTCAGTGGAATGGAATTCTCGATAGTGCATCCCGAGGGCGAAGCTGAAGCTGTCCTTTCTTCGGAACTCCCCCTTGTACCGCTGGCTTACGCTGAGATAACCGGTGACGGTGAAACTCATTTCGTTGAAGTAAGAGGCTACGGTTTCAGCGGTGCCGAGAACCTTCTTCCCGGTGAACCCGCACAGACCATTCCTGCTATGATGTTCCTTCAGGGAATGCAGCAGCAGATGGGTGGTCAGGGCAGAGACACGAACTAGAAATAGAACATTCTCATAAGATGCCCGGCCTTCCATTGCCGGGCATTTTTTGAGTTCAGTAGATGTTCTGCAGGGGGCGGAAAATAAGGAGTATGAGTGATGAATACGGATAAAAGATCACTGTTGATCGTATCGATCGTACTTATAGTCGGAACTATTGCTGTTGAACCGGTTCTTGCTCAATCCGGTTTTGGTGCCGCCGGAGCTGCTGCGGACACATCCCGTACCCTTGAAGAGATGCTCAACTACGCGATAGATGATGAGTATGCCGCAAGGGCTGAATACGAGATGATCATGGAAGAATACGGGGAAATTCGCCCGTTCAGTAACATCATGCGGGCGGAGGAAACCCACATATCTCTCCTCGAACCGCTTTTCCTGCAGTACGGCTATGACCTTCCTGCAGATTCCTCCGCGAGTCACGTGGTTATACCGGAATCACTGAAGAATGCCTTTGAAATCGGCATTGAAGCGGAGATCGCCAACATCGCGATGTACGAGTGCTTTCTTGCCGGTGAACTCCCGGACGATGTCCGCGATATTTTTGAGCGCCTGAAAGCAGGTTCAGAAAATCACCTGCTCGCGTTCGAAAACGGCCTGCAACGCTACCAGTAATCACGCCGGGATATATTTTGTTCTTTCCCTTTCTTTCATGCTCCTGTTAGTTTATTTTCAGAGCAAATGGACCTTCTAGAAAATGTTGAAAGAAAAGAACTGAATCCACCACTTGCCGATCTCCTCCGTCCCCGAAAACTGGAGGAGGTAGCCGGGCAGGAGCATCTTCTGTCCGAGGATGCTACTTTCAGAATAGCCCTTTCGGAGGGTGTTCTTGGGTCGTTCATACTCTGGGGGCCGCCGGGGTCCGGCAAAACAACTCTAATACTGCTTGTTTCGGAGTACACAGAACAGCATTTCGTCCGATTCAGTGCTGTAACGGGAGGGGTCAAGCAGGTAAGAGCAATAGTGGCTGACGCTTCAAGGCTCAGGCATAGCGGAATAAAGACACTGCTTTTCGTAGACGAAATTCACAGGTTCAACAAAGCACAACAGGATGCTTTCCTGCCCCACGTAGAAAACGGCACAATAACCCTCGCTGGAGCCACAACAGAAAATCCTTCATTCGAGATAATCGCTCCGCTTCTCAGCAGGTGCACGGTATACGTACTTCAAAGGCTTGAAGAATCATCCATATTCTCCATTCTTGAAAGGGCTGCCGGACATGCTGCATTCAGCGAAATGAACCCCGGGGGTATTCAGGAAGGTGTGCTCCGCATGATCGCCCTGGCGGCCGATGGAGATGGTAGACGAGCTCTGAATATTCTTGAACTCCTGGCCGGGATGGCTTCAGGGGAAGTCATAACGGCTGAAATGACCGAGAAGGCGATTCTGTCCTCACCACTGCGCTATGACAAATCCGGTGAAGAGCACTACAATCTTATAAGTGCTCTTCACAAGTCACTTCGTTCCGGAGATGTGGACGCTTCGCTGTATTGGCTGGCAAGGATGATGATTTCCGGTGAGAACCCCCTTTACATCGCGCGAAGGATGATACGTTTCGCCACTGAAGATGTAGGTCTTGCAGACCCTTCGGCACTTACGGTCGCAATGAGAGCTGCCGATTCCTGGAGATTCCTGGGATCCCCTGAGGGAGATCTTGCCCTGGCTGAAGCCGTCTGTTACCTTGCTCTTGCCCCCAAATCCAACTCCGTTTACT
>JAUWSL010000019.1 GCA_030610085.1 Candidatus Aegiribacteria sp. | reverse complement strand
TTTTCTGTGAAAGCCTTATTGACAGAAACGAACGAGCTGCAATGAGAATATCGTATTCAACGGAATCACGGTGCAGCGTATCCATCCGGACAACAGCCCAGACACCAAATGAAGGCATCATCATGGAGCCTTCTCCTGCAAATGCATTCACACCCTCGGCAAAGGACGGGTTGCCCGAATAGAGCATGAGATAATCCCCTTGAAAATTCAAATAACTTGAACCCCCTGTACTCCAGGGTGCGATCGACATTTCCGCATCCGGTTCCGATGGACCGCTTCTGTTCCAGTCCTCCATGACAGCCGCTGCAGATATGCTGTCCTTCAGGAGTACGGCTGACATTGAGACGTCTATGGATATCATGCTGTCTATCCAGTTCGTATCCAGACCTGCTTCGTATATGGATTCGAGTTCCTGCTCAAGCCACCTGCCGGCAAGCCAGAGATCTTCGGATATTCCTAACCAGTCTTCAATACCATCGATATCCGTTTTTCCCGCCTCTGACAGGAAGATAGCACGATTTACCAGTCTTGTGACCAGATTGAGTCTTCCTCCAGGTTCGATAATACCGACCTGATCCTCGGGTGTAAGTCTGTTGAACTCGTTCATAAAATCGTTATCTGTTACGCAAATGCCGTTACCCCGGGCCAGAACAGGATCATTTTCACTCCCGCATGAAGCAAGGAAGAGGGCAGGAAGGCTGACAATTAGAAAAATCCCTATCTTGAAATGCGACATTGGCATAATCCTTTCATCTATCCGGTCAGTATCAGTGGAACGCAGGCAGGACCTGCCACCGCGACACGGAAATATAAGAGTTTATTCAGGACTGAGGTATCGGAGGAGATTCAGAGTTCTCTTTACTTTTTCCCTGTCGGTAAGGCCCTTCAGGTCTATGTTTACGATTATACGCCCCGTTTTCTCAACAGTAATTCTCACTTTCAGGCTGTCAGGCGCTGATCTGGATACTTCCGTTCCGGGACTGAATACCAGACGTGCGACAGCGCCGGTTACGACGACTTCTTCAATACCTGCCTTTCGAGCCAGGTATCCGATCCTTGCCCTCTCGGCGCAGTTAAGTACCGATTGTTCCGGTTCACCGAATCTATCCGAAAGGTATTCTATCCATTCATCTATCTCCCTCTCAGAGGATGCCCTCCATGCATTGCGGTATATTCTGACCCTCTCCGATACATCAGGCACATAGGATTGCGGAATAAAGGAATCTCCGGGTATTTCAACCCTGACATCGGTATCCGGCCCTGTATCGATCCCCTCAAGGCGTTTGGCTTCCTGCCTTATAAGCTCCTCGAACATCGCGTAACCAATTGAGATCATCTGACCGTGCTGAGATGCCCCAAGAAGTTCTCCTGCACCTCTTATCTCAAGATCCCGCATGGCTATGTTCCATCCGGATCCAAGTTCGGTAAATCTGCGTATGGCATCGATTCGATTCCTGGCTTCGGGTTTCAGTTTGCTGCTCTCATGAACGATCAGGTAACAGTAGGCCTGGTGATGGCTCCTCCCTACTCTTCCACGAAGCTGATACAGATCCGCAAGACCGAACATGTGGGCATTATCAATGATGATAGTGTTGACCCTTGGTAGATCAAGGCCGGATTCTATGATGGATGTGCACAGCAGAATATCGTACTGACCCTCCATGAAAGCATGCATGACGTTCTCAAGTTTCCTTGGATTCATCTGCCCGTGCCCTACTGCAATTCTAACATCGGGCAGCAGGGAATGCAGCTTCTCCCTGATCATCTCGATTGATCGGATCCTGTTATGCACGAAGAAGATCTGTCCATCCCTCTCAAGCTCCCTTGAAACAGCCTTGGCGATAATTTTTGAGTTGAACCCTACAAGTTCTGTATGAACAGGATACCTGTCCCTTGGAGGGGTTGCAATAATGGAGATATCCCTGAAGCCCGATAAAGCCATATGAAGTGTTCTTGGAATGGGGGTTGCCGTCATTGCCATCGTATCAACACCCTTCTTCAGCTCCCTGAGGAACTCCTTCTGTTTTACTCCGAAACGGTGTTCCTCATCAACCACAATCAGGCCAAGCCTGTTGAAACGGATATCATTCTGCAGCAGCCTGTGGGTTCCTACGATAATATCAACATCACCTACCGCCAGTTTATCTACGATCTTTCTCTGTTCCTGCTTTGTTCGGAACCTGCTGAGCATCTCTATACTTACCGGGAATTCAGCGAGTCTGTCCCTGAACGTAAAGTAATGCTGCTCGGCCAGAACAGTTGTCGGAACCAGTACTGCTGCCTGAAAACCGGAATCAGCTGCACGGAAAACTGCCCTGATTGCCACTTCGGTTTTACCGTAGCCCACATCACCGCAGACCAGCCTGTCCATTGGACTATCACTCTGAAAATCTTTCATGACCTTCTGTATTGTCTTCATCTGGTCGGGAGTTTCTTCGTAGGGAAAGCTGTTCTCAAGTGCTGCCACGTGATGACCTGGAGGTCCAAGAGGTTCTCTTATCAAAGCCTTTCTGCCTGCATAAAGCGCGGCAAGCCTTCCGGCAATCGCCTTTGCTTTCACTCTCGCACTTGAAACCCGCCTGCTCCAGGATACACCACCGATCTTATCGAGCCTTGGATCGGCTTTTTCCGGCGCCATGAATTTCTGGACGGAGCTTATCTCGTTCATCGGGACCAGAAGCCTGTCACCATCCCTGTATTCAATGGCAAGGCAGTCAAGCACCGTTCCTGAAGTCTCGACCCGTTCAAGGCCTGTAAAACGACCTATCCCGTAACGTTTGTGGACTATCAGATCTCCCGGAGATATCTCCCCGGCATCCTCCAGTCCTTCACCGCCTCTGTATCTCCTTATCCGTTCAGGTCTTCTTCTTCCGGAGAGCAGCTTTCTCTCGGCAAGTACTACAAGTCCCTCGTCAGGCATCCCGAAGCCCTCTGAAATGGGAAGCACTCCCGTATCGATACTTATCTCATCCGGGATCAGTTCAAGGAACGTCTCCTCCTCGGCGGAGGAATCACACAGAACAGCTGTTCTGATACCCTCTTCCTCCCACTTTCCGAACTGCCTTATCATCTCCTCGCGATGGTCCTGAAAGCTCACCTGTGGAATAGTCCTGTAATAGACATCAACATCTTCCGTCGGGAATGGATCGAATCTGACTATTCTCCTGCAGGAGCCGAGTTTAGTGCGGATATCCTCCTTGCAGAAGAACTGCCTGCCGAAACTGAAGGGAATGTCCTCAGGTGAATAGTTATTCCTGTAGAACGCCAGAGCATCCTCTAAATGCGCTACTATTGAATCGGGATCTGACATTATGAGTGTTCCATCGTCAGGTATGTAATCCAGTATGCTGCAGCAGTTTTCAAGAAATACCGGCAGATAATGCTCAATACCCGGAAAGTCGTTAGCTGTCCACAGTTTCTCGCTCAGAGGGTGATCTTCTGGTACAAATTCCATGGCCTTGTTCCAGTGGTCCGGTGACAGTATGACCTCTCTGGCGGGCAGAAGCTGGCACTCCTGCATGTCCCTTATACTTCTCTGTGATCTCTGATCGAATGATCGTATTGATTCAAGCTCATCACCGAAGAATTCCAGTCTTACAGGATTGTCCATCCCGTACGTCCCAATATCGACTATGCCGCCCCTCCGCGCCCATCTTGCCTGCTCCCAGACGCTTCCTTCCTTAATGAATCCAGCGGCTAAGAGCCAGTCCTCAAGTTCCATGATAGATAATCTCATACCTCTGTAGAGACGGAAGCAGGAGAAATTTTCCTTTGCCGGTATTTTCTTTATGAGCGCGGATGCCGGCATCACAACCAGGCTTCTTCTTTTTGCGGCTTTGAGCTCCGCCATACATTCCACACGATCAGATATAACACCTGGATGGGCAGGCTCACCTTCGAATGGAAGAGTCTCGTAAGCCGGAAAATAGAGGACTTCTTCCAGTATACTTCTCAGATCATCCCTTATGCTCTCAGCATCAGCAACGGAGGGTGTAACCAGAACTGTGGGACCCGCGAGCCTGTGAGCAGCCGCTGCCGCAAACGAAATTGCGGCTCCCCCGAGGCCTCCTACAACAGTGAGTTTGTTCGAAACCAGGCTGGACAGCATGTCAGAGAACACCGAATCCCAGAAGAACTCGTTGATCACCCAGTTACTGACTGACCCGGGATTTCTGTCTTCCTCTGTCATTCCGCTGAAGTAATGTCTGAACCGGTATCTTCGACAGGTGGAGCTGGTATATTCATTTGTGCCATCCTGCCCCAGGTGCTTTCCAGAACCGGAAGTTGAAGCCTGAAGAAATCAAGATCACTCTCAAGGAGAGGATTGGCTGGAGGCAGTATTTCAGTGGCGGGATTCACGTAAGAACCGTTCTTCTTCATCTCGAAATGGACATGAGGCCCTGTCGAAAGGCCAGTGCTTCCTACATAACCTATTACATCTCCCTGCCTTACATAGGATCCGATTTCCTGATGTCTGGCGTAGCTGCTCATATGTCCATATCCTGTTTCGTACCCGTTGGCATGTCTTACCCGTACTATGTTCCCGTAGCCGCCGCTGAAACTTCTGGTAATTATTACTCCATCTCCGACTGCGTATATCTCAGTACCCATTGGGGCTGCGTAATCGATACCACGATGGGCTCTCGTATATCCGAGAACCGGATGCATCCTTGAATCGGAATAAGAAGAACTTATCCTGCCGAATGGAACCGGCATTTTAAGGAACATCGTCCTCAGTGAAGCCCCGTCCCGGTGATAGTGATCAAGTATTACAGCCGTACCATCGGGAGCAAGAGAATCGGGCTGATGGAAGAAGGGAATGGCTTCAGTCATTCCTCCAAGGGCAAAATTATACTTTGCAGCGATTATTCTGCGAAATGTTGTCTCGGATGATCCGGGGTACCGGGTCTCCTCCAGCAGTACCCAGACACTGTCACCAGGCTGCACATCGTAATAAAAATCGATATCGTAAACGAAGAGCCTGTTTGCCAGCTCGTTCTCGAGCCCTTTTATGTACGCTATCTCCCTTACTGAATCACGTACAGTTACTATATGCCCGGACGGTGTGAGATCGTCAGGAACACCGCCACTGGCAATACTCTCCCATACGGAACTTCGTACGACAAGTGTAACAGCTCGAAGCCTTCTGTACTGCTCTTCAGGGACCCAGTACCAGTTACTGGGTTCCGATGTCCCATCGAATTCAATGCAGTAGTAACCTCTGCTGTTCCTGGGTCTTGCTCTGACTGCTGCAAGTTTATCCCTCTCATAGATCGCTTCAAGTGTATCACCCACATGAACCGAGGTCCATCCAAGGCTGTCAATGAGAATCTCACAGCAGTTAACGTATCTGTCTCCTTCAATACCGGTTGAATACAGAAGCCAGCCGAGTGTTCCGCCCTCTTCAACACAGGCCACTCTGGTTTCAATCGTATCAGCCAGAATCGTATTCAGAGAATCGGTCAGATTTTGAAGCTCGGAGAGATGATCCCTGAATGACCAGGTATCTCCAGCAGGTGGAGAATGAGGTTGTCTGAAAAGAAATGTGGCACCCATCGCCAGAAGAAATATAATGATGAGGATCATTCTTGATCGCATTAAGTGCTTCCCGACTATCGCCTGTTAAAAATCCTTGATACCCATGACTTCAGTCGGATCATGGTGTTTTCCGCCGTTTTTTTCTGTGTGCGTTCCGGCCATTGAAGAGATGCCATTATCCGTTCAATGTCCACATTCTCCTTGACCGTTCTGACGATCTCGGATATCTTGACTGACTCGCCGGGCTCGATCTTGAATATCCGCCTGTTCAGAACCGATACGGAATCTCCAGCGCTTTTCAACGATCTGTAGAGTGGGATATCCAGTTTATCACAAGCATCGGATATATAGGATTCGTTTTCACCCGGCATTCCGCAAAGCACAATCGCCCCGGGACCTTTCTTCAGGCTGCCTGAAAGCCTCCTGGCTACTATGGCGTCAATAACTTCATGTCTTCTAGTACTGAGCAGGAGGGCACTCTCCGGACTGTTGGATATCTCAGAAATGATCTCACTGCCGCTTCCGAATCCTGCAATGAAACCCTCAACGGGAACATCTTCGTTCATCTTCCGGGAAATCAGGGTTTCAACTCCGAGTTCACGTCCAAGCATTCCCATTGATGGTTTCGCGAAAGATTTTACGTATGGAATATACCCGAAAACTGGAATTCCTCTTTCTGCGAACCAGGGATCAAGATACTTCCGAACCTTCTCCATCTTACTTTCAAGTACTTTATTTATCACTACACCGAGCAGGTGTATTTCCCTTCTTAAGAATAGACTGCTGCAGAGTGTAAATCTGTCTATTGTCCTGCCAATCCCCGCATCGAGGACAAGGAGCACCGGGATGTTCATCGCACTGGCTACACTGGCATTGCACAGGTTGAAGACTGAACCTACACCGGGATGTCCCGTTCCCTCCACAACCACCATATCCGATTTGGATATTAGATACTTGTAAGCCTTCATTATCGTCTTTTCGATGTCATCAGGCTGACCCTCTTCGAGGAATTTCTCCGATATTCCAGATGACATGGTAAATGGTGTCGCATACTCAAGCGGAATGTCGAGGCCAAGCGACGTATTTACTAGAAAGGTATCCCCCCCCACTTGTTTCCCATCCACCAGGGTGGTTTTCTGACCGAGAGGCTTCATGAAGGATACGCCACCCTCCTGATGTTCCTCGAGCCATGAAATGAGTCCGAGGCTGAACGTTGTTTTCCCGGCGTTCATATCGCTTCCGGCTATGTACAATCCATTCTTATTCATTTTATGCCTAATTCAAAGTTCTGCAGTGTTATTTTCCTTTGAAGAGCCTGTCGCCATAATCACCAAGTCCCGGAAGTATGAACCAGTTCTCATCAAGCTCTCTATCGACCGATACCGTAATGAAAGTCAGATCATCGTAATCTCTCAGCCTGTATATCCCTTCCGGAGAGGCAACGATGCTTATCAGCGTGATGCTCTCCGCGCCCTTTTCCAGAACATAGTCGATTACGCTGCGGGCAGTTCCCGCGGTCGCAAGCATGGGATCGAGTATGATGAGATCCCTTCCTCTGAGATTCCCGATGGAATCGTAAAGCCATTCAGCCTCACCTGTTTTTTCATCCCTTCTCATAGCAATGAAAGCTACAGGAGATTCGGGCAGGAGTTCCTGAAAGGGCGCAAGCAGCCCCAATCCAGCCCTCATCACAGGAAGAAGCAGTGGATACTCGGAACACTCTTCACCGAATGTATTTTCCATGGGTGTCTCGACAGGCAGAGGTAGTGTTCCAAGATTTCTGGTTGCTTCCACCGCCAGCATGAAACCCAGCCTGTAAGATAATTTTCTGAATTCATCCGGCGGGGTCCGGCGATCCCTTAATTTTGTCAGGATACTTCTTGCGACGGGATGCTCAAATTCAATGGTTTCCATAATTCTCTCCAGTATTATGTTCTGTGTTACGAACAGACGAAAACATAAACACCCGTGGACTGTTTTGCCAGTTACGTTCACCTGAAGGGAGAGGCCTTGGAATTATTGCGAAAACTCAGTGAAAGAGGACTTGTCTATCAGATGACTGCTGAAGAGAAGCTTGCGGAACTTCTTAATGGCCCCTCGCTGAGTTTCTATATAGGTTTCGACCCAACGGCAGGCAGCCTCCATCTTGGACACCTGGTTCCCCTTATGATCGCGAGGCACCTTCAGAATGAAGGTCATAAGCCGGTCATCGTTGTTGGCGGAGCAACAGCGCTTGTAGGCGATCCTTCATGCAGAAGCGCCGAACGAACTTTCGAATCGAAGGAAACGATTTCCACCTGGGCCGACTCCATCACCCTGCAGCTGGAACACTTTCTTGATTTCAGCTCACAGAAAAATGGAGCTATACTCCTTAACAATTACAGCTGGCTTTCGAAGATGAACTATCTTGATTTTCTCAGAGACGTCGGAAGACATTTCAGCGTTAACAGGATGCTGTCGGCAGAGTCGGTAAAACTAAGACTCGAGACGGGCATCTCCTTCCTTGAGTTCAGCTACAGCCTCCTCCAGGCCTACGATTTCCTTCACCTCTACCGTGATCACGGCTGTGTTCTTCAGGTGGGCGGCTCAGACCAGTGGGGCAACATCGTAGCCGGTATCGATCTCATAAGACGTTCGGAAGGTACAGAGACCTGGGGTTTTACCTGTCCTCTTGTTACGACCGCCTCCGGTGAGAAAATGAGCAAATCCCAGGCAGGCGGCGCCATCTGGCTTGATCCTTCATTAACGACTCCATACGATTACTACCAGTTCTGGATCAATATCGACGACAAGGACGCTATCTACTTTCTGAAGCTTTACACCTTTATTCCCATGGACGAAATAGAAGAGCTTTCACTCCTTGAAGGCGCTGAGATCAGAAGGGTCAAGGAGAAGCTTGCCTTTGAGGCTACAGCTCTGACCCACGGCAGAGAGGAAGCACTCAAAGCGGAGAAGGCTTCGCGGGCCCTCTTCGCAGGAGACGGGGATCAGGAGGATGTTCCCAGCCTTGAAATACAGGCTGAAAGGCTCAGGAAAGGCATTTCCTGCCTTGACCTTTTCGTTGAGACCGGTCTCTGTTCAAGCAGGGGTGAAGTAAGGAGACTTGCGAAACAGGGCGGGCTTTACATTGAAGACAAACGGGTAAGCGATCCTGTTGACAATCTCGACCCGCAGGATACACCCGGGAGCATACTCCTTCGAGCCGGTAAAAAGCGGTACTACAAAGTTATCTTCACGTAACCGAACCGGTTCCCTGCTCGCTTTCACCGAAAACTTCAGCAGTGTATGTGAATATCTGAAGTCCTTCTCTCTTCCAGCAGTCGTGTGGAAGCCCGGCTTTGAGGCATGTATGTGTCAGGAAGGTCTCTCTGTCCCATCCGGCCTCAGTTGCGACCTGCGGGAGAAGTGTTCCGGACTTGAACCCGAATTTCATGTAAACACCATGTTCGCCGGGTATGACATCCTCCGGGCTTGCGGGGACCATCGGACTCAGAAGAGATATATCGATTTCAAGATCATCGACTTCCCGGGGTTCAACGGGAGAAAACCTCGGATCCCCAGTGGCGGCCGATGCAGCCATCTCGATTATCGTACTTCCAAGTGACCCGGTTCCCACGAAATGCCCTATGCAACCCCTCAGGGAACCGTTCTTCATAATGGTAACGAAGGCTCCGCCGGCCCTCCTGAAGACCCCTCCTTCAGGCACTGAAGGAAGCTCTTCCCCCGAAGCGGCCGCAAAAATGGTCCTTCTGGCGAGATCAAGGATACTTTTTCTATCAGCATCCGAAGTCATTTCTGAACCTCCCTGCCTATGTAACCCGCAAAGTAACCGACGACAGAACTGCTGTCTCCGCTTGCAGCAGCGGATGTCTCCCACATTATCTCCCCGAATCTTCTCTGCTTCATGATAACAGCATAATTCATGAGAGTAAGGATGGGTCCCGCGCCGCAGGCCTCACCGCCTTCCTGAAGCGCCGTATTCATATTCAGAGGATTTCCGCTTACGAATGCTTCAATGACCTTCCTGTCCTTTTTCTCCGCAGTATCGAGTGAATGGTAGTGAGAGAGATCACTGGACGCTACGATCAGCGTATTGTCAAAACCAAGTGCGGCTTCGGAAAGGACCTTCGCCAGCTGCCTTGAAAATTCAGCTGAAGCGGATCCCTGAAGTACTACAACTATTGAAGAACCGGGCCATCTTACCTGAATGAAGGGTATCTGCACCTCTGCAGAATGCTCACTCCGATGGGCCGCAGGCTGGAAACTCAGACCGGCCTGAAGAAGTCGTGTTGTGATCTCCCTATGTACAGAAGCTGTTCCGAGGGGTGTTGAGTAACCTTCTCCATCGTATACCGAAGCGCCCCTGACCGGATAACTGTGGGGCGGAGCAATTACGATAACGTTCCTTACATCGTCCGGAGCGGACGCGTAGGCTGCTCCAGCCACAGCTCCCGAGTAGACGTATCCCGCATGAGGGCTGACGATACCTGTAATAAGATCATCAGGTGACCTGCCTGACCCGGATATGAATGAGCTGACAATATCTTCCAGGCTCTCTTTTTCAGAAGGATAGAACATCCCTGCTACAGCAGGTTTTCGGATCATTTTCCGCTCTCGTTTCTCCGCATGAGATCATCCATTGTGTAAATACCGGGAGCTTTTCCGATTACGTATTGGGCCGCCTTGAGAGCGCCCGCTGCGAATGTCCTCCTGCTGGTTGCCGAATGGGAGAGCAGAAGCCTCTCTCCTTTTCCAAGAAGATGCAGGTGGTGGTCACCTGCCACATCTCCACCTCTTAAAGAGTGTATCCCGGTTTCGTCAGGAGATCTGGGTCCCGCCGGACCCGATCTGCCCAGCATTCTCCTGCCGCCGCCTCCACTTTTCTCCCAGATTCCGGCGAGAGTCAGAGCGGTTCCGCTGGGGCTGTCTACTTTTCCCGAGTGATGGCATTCGATAATCTCAAGATTGAAATCCTCTGCCAGCATCTCACCGGCCGATGCCAGCAGCTTCCCAAGCACGTAAATACCTACACTCATATTCGATGATGCGAAGACAGCTCTTTTTTCCGCCCACCCTGCAAGCATTTCTTTTTCTCGGGTACTCAACCCCGTTGTACCGGTTACAAGCGCAGCGGAACCGGGGGAAATGAGTCTGTCAAGATCGTTCCACGCGGAAGGGAGGGAAAAATCCAGAACCACGTCGATCTCTTCGGGAAGGGGAACATCGACTGAAGTGCCCGGTTGAATTACGTCGTAGCACGCTGCGACGGAATCACCCGCCTCCTCCCTTACAAGCCTGCCCATTCTTCCCTCGCTGCCGAACACGCAGAGCTTCATCAGATAATTCCGGCTTCTTCAAGTACTCTTTTCAACTCGGGGACCAGCTCCTCTGTCATTGAAACCAGTGGAAGACGGAGTTCATCGCTTATCATACCCATCATGGACAGGGCTTTCTTTACAGGAATGGGGTTCGTTTCAAGGAACATCGCCTTTATCACAGGATAGAGCCTCGCCTGCAGTGCGCGGGCAGGATCAAGTTTTCCGGCAGCGGTAAGGGATACCAGATCCGACATCTCAGCGGGTGCGATATTGGAGACCACCGAGATAACTCCGGAGCCGCCCAGTGCAACCTGGGCCATCGTGAGTGGATCATCTCCGCTCAATATCGTGATATCGCAGAGAGCTTTGATCGCGGTAACGCGTTCGGCTGAGCCGGCTGCATCCTTTATGGCCACGATCCGGGGATGTCTGGAAAGGACGGCTATGGTCCGGGGCAGGATGTTCGTACCTGTCCGGCCTGGTACATTGTAGAGTATCACAGGACAGTCAACCGCGTCGGCAACCTTTGTGTAGTGTTCGATCTGCCCTCGTGGAGTGGGCTTGTTGTAGTAGGGTGTTATCAGGAGCACTCCATCCACACCCAGGGCTTGAGCTTCAAGGGAAAGCTCTATGGAGGAAGCGGTACCGTTCGTTCCGGTACCTGCAATTACTGGAACCCGTCCTCCTGCTGTCTTCATTACTTTTTCGATCACCAGCAGCTGTTCTTTTGTGGTCAGAGTTGCCGCTTCGCCGGTGCATCCGCAGGCCAGCAGGCCATCTATTCCCTTTTCTATCTGCCAGTTTACCAGGCCTGCCAGCGAATCCTCATCCACAGCCCCATTCGAAAAAGGTGTTACCAGAGCGGTTATCGCGCCGCTGAACATGGTCTACGCCTTTTTCCCGCTATAGATTCTTCAGGAAGGGTTTCAGAAGCTCTATGGGAAGCGGGAATATGGTCGTGGAATTGTTCTCCACGGCTATCTCCGACAACGTCTGCAGGTAGCGAAGCTGCAGGGCAACAGGATGTGCGTCGATTATATCGGCGGCTTCGGCAAGTTTAGCAGCAGCCTGGAATTCCGCATCAGCCCTGATGATCTTGGCTCTTCTGTCCCTCTCCGCCTCGGCCTGTTTTGCCATCACCCTCTGCATGTCTTCTGGAAGGTCAACATGCTTGACCTCTACGGTACCGACCTTGATACCCCATGGATCGGTCATTCTGTCAAGTATGTCCTGAAGTTTGGAGTTTATCTCATCCCTTTTGGAAAGAAGCTCATCAAGTGTTGCCTCACCAAGAACACTCCTGAGAGTCGTCTGCGCCAGCTGGCTTGTAGCGTAGATATAGTTCTCTACTTCCAGAATGGCTTTCTTCGGGTCAATGACCCTGAAGTAAACAACGGCGTTAACCCGTACTGAGACGTTGTCCTGTGTTATGACATCCTGAGGCGGCACATCCATGGCTACAACCCTCAGATCGACCCTCCTTATCATATCGATCATCGGCCAGACGATTATCAGACCCGGGCCCTTCAGACCTATCACCTTACCCAGCCTGAAAATAACACCTCTCTGATATTCTTTGAGAACTTTAAGCGCTGATAAGAGGAAAAGAAACAGAATCACCACAACTACTATTATTCCCGTCCCCATTTTTGACTCCCTTCTTCGATGCGAATTTGACTAATTATTCAGTTTCAACTTCGAGTATCATCGTGTCTTCTGTTATCCCTACTATTCTGACTGAATTCCCCACTTTGAGGACTGTAGATCGTGCCGCCGGAAGGCACCACCACAGTTCACCTCTTATCTCAACGATAGACCTGTCCATGAAGCCGGAAGCCTTTCTGATGACCCCCGTTTCTCCGATCATGGCTTTTTCGCCTGTCACTTTTGGCGATTTCTGAGCTTTCAATCCAAGGTAAAGCTGAATAAGCCCAAGTATGAGCAGTACCGCCCCGCCCGTTATGGCAAGCGGGACTATATCTGCGCTTATCTGAATCTGATTAACTATCATCAGTCCATCCTCCAGTCCGAAGCGGTTTCTATACCCTTGAGCTTAAGATCGAGTTTAGTGGGATTTGAAGCTGCGGCAAGGGCGGTTTCCTTGTCTATCTTTTCATCCAGAAGAAGATTGTACAGAGCCATGTCAAAGGTCTGCATCCCGTACTGCGAGTAGCTGTTCTCCATCGTTTCGGTAAGAAGATAGGTTTTATCGGGATTGACGATGCAGGCGTTTACCGTAGACGATTGAACAAGGACTTCCGCTGCAAGAACTCTTCCGTTACTACCATCTCTACCGGGAAGAAGTCTCTGCGATATTATCCCGCTTATCAGCTGGCCGAGCTGGAGCCTTACAAGATGCTGCTGCCCCTGTGGAAATACATCTATGATCCTTGAGATGGTTTCCATCGCATTGGTCGTATGCAGGGTACTGAGTACAAGATGCCCTGTTTCCGCTCCTATAAGAGCTGTTGAGATCGACTCGACATCCCTCATTTCGCCTATCAGGATTACATCCGGGTCCTGTCTGAATACAGCTTTGAGTCCGGTGCTCCAGTCCAGAGTATCAATTCCTACTTCCCTCTGGCATATGGTGGACTTGATATCTTTGTGAAGAAATTCAATGGGATCCTCTATTGTTACAATATGGGCGGTACGGTTCCTGTTTATATGATCTATCATCGCTGCTATGGTCGTGGATTTCCCTGTTCCGGTTGCTCCTGTAACCAGAACCAGCCCCCTCTGCTCCATGGCGATCTTCTTCGCGACTTCAGGGAGACCGAGATCATCCAGAACAGGAACCTCGAACGGGATCTTCCTCATAACCATCGCCGGTGTACCCCGCTGATGATATATGTTGACCCTGAACCTGGCCTTGCCTTCAAGAAGGTAACCAAGATCCAGTTCGTTGCCTTCTGCAAATTTCTGCATCTGATCGTCACTTATCATCTCACCGATGATGCGTTGAATATGTTCAACCTTCATGATGTCAAATTCATTCACATGTACTATCTTACCTGATTTTCTGATTATCGGTTTGCTGCCCACCTTGAAGTGCATGTCGCTGACATCATCATCAAGCACAGCATTAAGAAGTTTGTCAATAGCTTTTTCATCTGACATACAAATTATTCTCCCTGATGTAGTTTCTGACATTATCAGGTACAAGATAGCGTGTATTGAGTTCTCTGGCAAACCTCTCTCTCAAATCACAGGATGAAATATACATAGATGGGATTTCAAATGTTTCTACCAGGGATCTATATTTCATATCGATGGATCCTGATTCGTATCCCGGTCTTGTACCCGCAACCATTTTCGCCATTCCGGATATGCGTTCAGGATCCTTCCAGGTATGAAGTTCCAGAAGGCTGTCCATACCCATGATAAAGCAGATCTTCATGCCCATACTGCTGAGATTCTCAATGAGATTGACAGTCCATGATGTGCAGTCGGAAGGTTCCATATCCGCTGCAGTCAGCTCAGGGGAATCAGCGACCGCAAGTTCAGTCATGCGGAAACGATGCCGGAAATCGGTTATCCGTCTTTCCGGTTTATGTGGAGGATATCTGGTGGGGACAAGCAGTACTTCTTCAAGATCGAATTGATGATAAGCCTCAAGGGCCAGAACAAGATGGCCGAAATGGGGAGGGTCAAATGTCCCGCCCAGGAGTCCGGTCATTTCACAGTTCACCAAGTTTGGATTGCAATTCAGCAATCTGTTCTTCGTTCAGATCGCATTCATCGATGGCTCTGCGATAGAATTCTCTCGCGGTATACTCGTTACCTTTTGCGGTATAAACGTCTCCAAGAGAGATAAGCACATCCGCCATGCAGTCTGTATCGCCGTAATCGTTCAGCGCTTCCCTGAGGTAGAGCAGGGAGGCATCATACTTTGCTCGTCTGGCATAGAACTGACCTATGAACAGTGCTCTCCAGGCAAGGTGATTGTTCACATCACCCATAAGACTGCCAGCGTCCCCGAACAGTGATGATCCGGGGTAATCATTGAAGAAGCTTTCAAGTTCAGCCCTGCAGTTCAGTACAGGTGTCAGATCCTTCCTGTAATCATGACGCTGCTCCCACCATACCCTTGCCGACTGATATGCACAGTCATCAGCCCAGGAGCTTCTGGTATACTCTCTCTCGACCCGGTCAAAGTAGAAAAGCGCATCGGCCCAGAATCTGTTTCCTGCCTCGGACATACCCAGCCGGTACAGATAGAAATCTATCCTGGATGATCCCGGGTACATGAACATCAATTCGGTATACAGCCTTGACGCACCACTGAAATCGGAATCAAGGAACGCTTCGTCAGCCAGTGCTTCTACCTGCTCAAGGTTCATGCCAGTAGTGTTGTACGATCTGCCGCAAGCCGCAACGAGCACAAGGACAGCCAGAAGTGCCGCAATGTTCGTTCTCATTCAGATATCCTGCTCCATCCGTTCGTAATCGTAAGTTAAAGAATCTCTTCTGGCAGCGGCAAGTACAGCAGCCTGTGAAGATGATCCCGGTGAAACACTGCATGCTCTTCTATACCATTGAAGGGCACCTTCAATATTTCCGCTCCCTTCCTCCATAAGTCCCAGCATATAGGCCGACTCGATCCTTTCGCCGGAGAAATTTGAATCCCACACTTCAAGGAGTTTCTCCCTGGCGAGGGTTCGCCGGTTCTCAGTAATATCTTCCTGTGCAGCATCGAGTAGAAGATGTATTCTTCTTAGTCGTGCATCAGGTTGTATCCCGCCAAGTCTGTCAAGTTCCGTAAGAACAGCAAGTTCCTGCTCTGTACGGGATGTATAGGGCAGGAGAGCGGCCTTAGCTCTTAAGATATCCTCCCTGAGGTCTGTTCTGGATCTGGGAATCCTGTCAAGCTCCACAAGGAATATTTCCGCAGTAATCGTAAGTATGCTGTCAGCAGCATCTGAGGATGCAAGGGTATCCGGGATAGTAGCAAGGAGCTCAAGATGGTTGCCGGCAAAAACACCCCTGAACAGCCACTCGGACTCAAAAATATCCTGAATTTCGAAATTCAGTGCGTTTTCAAAACAGTTGAAGGCCTGAAGAGAATCGGAATTTCTTGCCATTTCCCAGGCCAGTCTTCTCCAGAGCTCGCCTATCTCCCTCTGGTTGATCTCACCGGGATTATCAGACAGGAGAGTCACCGCTACTCTTGCCTTCTGCCTGTAAAGTGTACTTCTTTCAGATTGTGCAGCAAGAACCGCTGTTTCGGCATAATCCAGAAGCAGCTCAGGCTGACTGTCTCCATGAGCTACTGCCTCTTCAAAAAGCATTACCGCCTGAACGTAATTTCCGGATTCCCTCAGTAATCTGGCCTCTTCAGCTGAATTACCAGATGTTTCTCCACCGCCGCACCCGGCAGAGAGATAGATCAGAAGAAACAGATTCAGCACAATTCCGGTTCGAATCATTAAACTGACTATTCAGCCCGGCTGGAGTAGAAAAGGTATACGAGGCTTGCCACAACGCCTGTTACGATTATGGGTTCCAGAATTCCGCCATCCCTGTTCTCCGGCAGTTCACCTGAAAGCCAGTTCCATTCTTCTGATCCGTTAAGAACTTCAACATCGGACCATGGTATTCTATCCACAGCTTCTCCGCTTGTTCTGATGGTCAGAAGTATGCTTCCATCGGTATCGATAAGAGTGGATGACAATTCACAGTTGGCAATTCTTTCAACCCGTTTTGAGCCTATTATCCATGATCTGCTTACATCTCCATACTCCACAACCAGTTCCATGGGTCTGATGTTTAAAATCATACTTGAACTGCTTGAATCCGGTACCCGCTCAAATACAGTTATTCCTTTCTCGTGGAGAATGGAAGAAATGGTCTGTTCTATTAACCAGTTTCCAGAATGTTCTCCAATGATCTCTATCAGAATCTCATCTGCGTTATAGGAAGACAGATTTTCAGGAAGTACCTGGAGAGCCTGTAAGATCGCGTCTTCGGCCAATTCCATATTAGATGGGGCCAGAGCAAGCAATACGGTCATCAGGATAGTATACATATATGTTCCTTCATATTAGCAATTGAACTGAATCTGAAATCCCCTTTCCGAACTTCAGACAAGACATGAACTACGCACTTCTTATAGAAGCAAAGATAAAGCCGGAGGGTATGATGCGCCAAACCCATTAATCGAGAACCTCCACAGTAAGGTCGTATCCTTCCCCACCTGTTATCCGGCATCTGACAATACGACCCGGCTCGACGCTGCGATCGAAACAGCATGCTCCGTCAACAGCCGGCGCGTCAAGTCGGGAATGCCCCAGCAGCGGTGTATCCGCCAGGATATCCATTATCTCACCTTTCAACCTGTCAGCCCAGATGATGTTATGTTCCTCCGAAGCATCCCCGATTCTAGCAAGTCTTGATTGAACGGAACCTTCATCGGGAATCTTCTCAACTGAATTTCTGGAAAACTCCCTTGTCCCCTCCTCAGGCCAGTATGGAAATGCGGCGATTGTCCTGATACACCGGTATTGAGAGATAAATTCGTACAAATCTTTGAAATCCTCTTCAGTTTCACCCGGATATCCGACTATGAATGTCGTTCTTACCGAGAGCATCTTTTTGAAATTTTCGAATTCATCGAAAAGTCTCCTGATGCTATCCCCGGTATAGGGTCTGCCCATTCTTTTGAGCAGCCTGTCCGAAACATGCTGGACAGGCATATCAATATAAGGCATTACATTTTCATGTTCCGCGATAACCCCGAGAAAATCATCGGGATAATTGGCGGGATGTACATAATAGAGCCTGAACCAGATATCAGGATATCTGCACGCCAGTTGAGAGATCATCCATGATATGGAGCCCCTGTCACACTTCCAGCTTGCAGTATCCTGTCCGACGATCCCTATCTCAGCCGCTCCCTGTTCAGCAAGATATTCCGCATCGATAAGGATATCCTCCGGGCTCCTGTCTTTTCTTGCACCTCTTATTAGAGGAATAGTACAGTAAGCGCAATTATTGGAGCATCCTTCAGATATTTTGAGATACCTTGAGATCGTGCCTTCAGCAGGTTCAGGACCGGAGGCCGACTGAATCGAAAGGAATTCTTCAAGACGGGATGTATCACCCGGGCCGGTTATCAGATCAAAATCCTCCAGCCCCCCGGACCCGTCGTCTGGGTATCTGCCGGGAAGACAGCCCGCAAGTATAAGGATTCTTCCGGACCTCTCATTTTTCCATTCAAGAGCCTGCTGCATGGCCTCAAGGGATTCGTCAACCGCGGGTTTAATAAAAGCGCACGTATTGATGAGAAGCAGATCAGTATCCCCCAGCTCCCGGGTTATATTCCATCCGGCTCTTGTCAGGCAGCCTGCAAAAGCATCTGAGTCAGCTTCGTTTTTAGGACAGCCAAGAGTCAGAAGAAAAGCTTCCGGCAAACTACAACTCCTCAGGATTCATAACGGTGTACCCATCGGGAATAACAAGCTGGAAAGTACTTTCAGGACAGATATCATCGACGGTAAGGTTCCGGATAGCGTACTCGGTTCGGTTACCGTTGTAATCGATCGTTGAAAACAGGAATGGCAGACTGTCGGAAAGCGTGAAACCCACCTTCATGCGGTTTATTCCATCTCCGAAATCACCTTCGAGCAGAACGGTCAGGCTGTCACCGTTGAACTGGAGTATTTCGGCATCTGTTGAATCGGCGCACCTTTCAAGCAAATGCAGAAAACTGCCCGGTTCTCTTGACGGATAGAGCAGAACCTGCTGCATATCAGCCTCAATCGTGTACAGAACTGATCCGTCGTAACCAATGGCTGATCCATCCGGTTCGCTGTAGGAAAGAAGAAACAGATCAGGATGAGCCAGGTACATGGTTCCCGAGGATGTTTCCTCTTCAAGCGTAAGTGCCCATGAATCTGTCTGGATAAACGATCCTGTCATAAATACGGTGTTTCTCATCTTCTCAAGCAGAGGAGAGATCGAAGATGAAGAGGTAATGGAAATCAGCAGGCACAGGTACAGCATATTTCTTCCTTCAGAAGCACTTGTCAGGGTTCAATGGAATAGTCATGGAGAAGAGATGTATCAACGGTTGCATCGGTTCCTATCACTATTACAACTCCCGGATGTCCCGGAGCAACGGTTGAGATTATATCCCCGCCGGGCTGTACAGGTACTGAGGAATGTGATGACAGCCACGAGGATAGAGAATCTGAAACTATGTAGGCCTGCTCCTGAAAACCATCCGGGTAGAGAACCAGTGTCACATCTGGAGCACCGGCATCCTCTATTGTAAGAGGTGGAGTGCCAGTGGTCACTATAAGTATTTCAAGCTGTGAGACCGCTGAAATCACGGATGGTGGACCAACGAGTGCAACGGATGGGAATCTCAGGGGAATACTGCTGTTATCCTCAATGGAATCTTCACTTACACCGGTCAGTTCGTATTCTATCTTCCGTACCGCAAGCTGAGCATCACCGTTGAGATAAGAGTCAGGAAAACGGTATATGAGAGAATTGAATGTTTCCTTTGAATTCGACAGGCTTCCTCTGAAATACTGCTGGGATGCCCTCGCGAAAACGGACAGGTCATCGTCTCCCTCAGAGTAACCTGCCTGATCGTAGTTCTCACTTCCACCACCACAGGCCAGTGCAAGAACAAGAACCGGCAGCGTGCAGCAAAGAAGTCTACTCCTCATCGTTATCCTCTCCCTCCAGGTCATCCTGGGTTATCAGCACTTCCCGGGCCTTGCTGCCCTGGAATGGTCCGACCACACCGGCCTGTTCAAGCATGTCGATCAGACTTGCGGCCCTTGCATAACCGACTCTTAATCTTCTCTGAATTATAGACACCGATCCCTGTTGAGTATAAACCACAACCTGTTTTGCCTTTCCGAACAATGGATCATCTATCTTTATTACGGATGGGTCACCTATGTTCCAGCTGTCATCTTCGGGAAATTCGAATTCGAACGGTACATCGGGCTGATCACGGAGGTGCTCTACTATGGTCCTTGTTTCCTCCGTTGATATGAAGGATCCATGAATTCTGGTCGGTTCGGGAGAGGTGGCAGGAAGGAATAGCATATCTCCATTGCCCAGAAGCTTTTCTGCGCCATTCATATCAAGGATGGTGCGTGAGTCGGTTTTTGACTGTACATTGAACGCGATCCGCGAAGGAAAATTCGCCTTTATAACACCTGTTATTACATCGACTGACGGGCGTTGCGTTGCCAGAACCATATGAATTCCAACCGCTCTTGCCATGTGAGCCAGCCTGGCAATCGCCGGCTCAATTTCCCGAGAAGCGGTGATCATCAGATCGGCAAGCTCATCAATGAATACTACGATATACGGTAATCTCTCATCTTCGGACTCCGGAGTGATCCTGGAATTGAACTCCTCGATGGAGCGTACTCCAATTCTGGAAAGTCTCTTGTAGCGGTTTTCCATTTCCGATACAAGAGCCTCAAGAAGCACGGTTGCCTTATCCGTTTCAATAACCACCGGAGCCCACAGGTGTGGAATGCCCTCGTAAATCGACAGTTCCAGCATCTTGGGATCTATCATTGCAAGTCTTACCTCGGATGGAGACTTCTTAAGTAGAAGGCTCGCAATTATGGAATGCATACAGACGCTTTTTCCCGAGCCTGTAGCTCCTGCTATCAGCAGATGAGGCATTGTGATTATATCGGCAGCGAAAGGATCCCCTTCTATCTTTTTACCGAGTGCAATGGGGAGTTCCTCTTCTGACACTTCATCGATTACTTCCCTGAGGAATACCGTTTCGGGAGTAGGGTTGGGCACTTCTATTCCAACCGCCCCCTTGCCTGGAATGGGGGCGAGAATACGAATCCTCCTGGCCTTGAGGGCAAGGGCAAGATCGTCCGATAGGGAAACGAATTTATTGACTTTGATGCCCGTGCCGGGCTCGACCTCGAACCTTGTTATTACCGGTCCGGGGTAAGTACCTGATACATTACAGTCTATACCGAAATCTTCAAGTTTCTCCATGAGCAGGTCAGCCAGGTCATCCAGCTTTTCCTCAGTCATCCTTACACGTACATCCTCATCGGGAAGATCAAGGCAGGATAAAGGAGGTGGAACGTAACCATAGGCATCACCGGTGTCGTTCTCTATATAGATGTCCGGTCCGCCTTCAATTTTTTTCGGAGTGACCCTCGTTCTGACACCTACCGGTTTCTTATGTCTTACATTTTCTGTGGTTTTGCCGTCTTTAGCGGACCGGGCTTCGTCACTGTCCCCGAAGGGTATCTTGGGAACGGGTTCGCCCGATCCATCCCTTGACCATACGTTGGACCCTGCTGTCCCGGTCATCTTATTCTTTCCGGGCTTCTTCTTTTTCCCGCGAATTCCGTTTAACAAACTGGAAAGCCTGTCAGCGATCGACTGAAAATCTATGCTGATGTCCCATCCTGTGAAAGCCACAAGTGAAGCTACAAACGCTGTGAAAAGAATAAGGAAGGTTATAGCGGCTCCTGTAACGGGAACGAGAAGATCTCCAAGGGCTCCCGCGATTCTACCGCCAGGAATATTATGAAATCCTGTTATCCTTCTGCTTATTACGAAATCAAGCACTGCAGCGAAGAAATAGCCGGTGACGGCTATACCCGACAGTATCCTGAATCCGGTTTTCCTGAATTTGAAATCAAGGAGCAATGCTCCCGTCTGAAAGAGAAAAAGCGGTATAAGAATGGAAAGATATCCAAATTTACCGTAAAGGAAACTGCGTATATCACCCGCAACCCCGGGAGTCCGCACGGTCAGAATCAAAACCAGGGATGCTCCCAGGAAAAGGACTGTTACAAGGATAGTGTTACGCATCCTGCGGGGTTTTTTTCTTTTTGTTCTTCTGGATACACGACGTTTGCTTCCTGAAGTCATCATATCTGCCTCACTGTATTTCCCTTACTGTCCGAAGGAAAAGCGGGATCACTCTCAAGCCTGCCATCTATCCAGTACTGATACTTCAATGTCTGTCCTGAAACAGCCTGTATTTCACCGACCCAGCTTCCGTCCGGAAGCCGCTGCATCGGATTGCTTTCCTCGTTCCGGTTATTGAATTTCCCTACTACGGATACCTTCAGAGCGTTTTTCGCACTAAGGCACAGGAAATCTACAGTAACCTTTTTTCCAAGGTTTTCCTGTACGGCATCCTTCAGATCGTTATAGGGTCGGAAGAGGGGTCTTATCCTGGGAGGGATCTCGATTATTCCATCGCCCTGCGGATCTCGAGCTCTTCTTCTTCTTCCCTCCTTGGTCTCGAAACAGCCGAAACCCCTGAGGTAGATTGTCTCACCGCTGCACAGCTGCTCCGTAATCGTATCCAGCAGAGCTGCCAGTACGGATCTTGTGACTCTCCTGCTGACACCTATCTTTTCGGCTACTACTCCCGCAAGTTCATCCTTTGTCATAATTCCCCCCGGTTACCGGCAATACCGCTCTTTGAAAGGATAGGCGCCTCAGAAATAAGATGCACAAATCGGACTATATCTATCTCTCCATCTTAACAGACGTTGAAGTCAATACATCACCACTCGCAATCCGTCAACCTGCAGTTTGATCAAGGCGATATTCATCACTGCTGTAAATACAGAACCTGAAGGAATAACCCCTGTCAGTGAACATGGTTTTTAGTTATCATCTTTCCTATGAAAAAATATAACCAAACCGTTTCGATTGCTATTGCAGGTCCTCCCTGCTCGGGTAAATCAACCATCGGAGAACTGCTCGCCATTAAACTCGATCTCCCGTTCCATGATCTTGATACCTGTATTGAGGAAACCGCTTCAATGAGCATTCTCGATATCTTCAGCCGGTTGGGAGAGGAGGAATTCAGAAGGCGGGAATCCGAAGCGCTTGATGCACTGCTTTCAACCGATGAAAGGATTATCCTTGCCCTTGGAGGCGGCTGCCTGCTGGAAAAATCTAACCTTCGAACGGTGAGTAAAAAGGCGATCATAATCACTCTTACAGCATCGTATGATGTACTCCTTGAAAGAAGAAGACTTCAGGAGGGGAACAGACCTCTTGCGATGAACGATAGATCATTTGTTGAACTGCTGAAGAAAAGGAATGAACACTACAGTTCATTGCCGAATCGTATAGACACCTCTCTTATCACCCCTGAAGAAATCATCGAAAGAATATTGGGGGCCGGGCCTAACATCTAAACATTTGTCTTTGTTCTGTCAGTTACGAATGTTAAGATGTTAGGCCCGGCCCCCTAATAAACATTCAACATTTTTTGATGTTAGGCCCGGCCCCCCATATCGAATAGAATTTCCCCGGATGCTGCACGACAACACCGGCTCTTTCCATGCACAACAATTCAGACTGAAGTACAGCGGCACCCACTCCTGCCAGACTCAGCAGCTGGTCAAAATGGAGTGCTTCAAC
>JAUWSL010000066.1 GCA_030610085.1 Candidatus Aegiribacteria sp. | reverse complement strand
CGATGCGATAGCTCCAAGGATCGCTGCGAATTCCAGCTTCATTCCCGCAAGGACCAGACCTGTTGTGACAAGCATGAAAGCACCGAAAAGCTGGAAGAGTGTAATTATGATGACCGGTCTGCCTATGGATCTGAGTTTTTTCAGGCTGAATTCACTTCCGATAACCAGGGCGATAAGAGCAAGGGCGATCTCGGTTATGGTGGAAAGGGTCTCATCAAGGTCTCCGTGAACAAGGCCGATGCATGAGGGACCCAGCAGAAGACCTGCGAGTATGAAGCCGGTAATGGCCGGAAGCCGCACTTTCTCGGCAAGTCTTCCCATGAAGTAGCTCCCCATGAGAAGAATCCCCACTCCGAATACGATATGATGGCTGAAAGTTTCGCGCAGTTCCAGCAGGTAACCTGATATATCTGAAAACATAGAACCTCCAAGACAGGGCACCAGAATAATTCGGTTATCTTCCCGGGTCAACCTTAGGAATCATACGGGAATGTCTTATATTCTTGTGACTTCAGATAAATGATGATACTGACATGAAAGGTGTGAAACTGTGAACTCCGAAGAGATACGAGATGGTTATTCAAAGACATCCGGCAGGATCGCAAGACTAAAGGAGGGTCTTTGACTTTGACGGACTTTTAGATAAGGAGAATAAGCTTAACGGGGTAATGGCTGAACCTGGTTTCTGGGACAATCGAGAAACTGCGATGAAGACCATTGAGCAGAGCAAACAGGTTCAGGCATGGCTTGATCCTGTTCGCGAAATAGAAAGTAAGCTCGATAACATAAATATCGCTTTAGAACTGCTTGAAGACGGTTCCGATGAAGAACTTACGAATGAGAGCGCAGCCCAACTCTCCGCAATCAAAAACAAGCTGGACAGGCTGGAATTCATTCAGATGCTTTCAGGCCCGCACGACAGGGACAACGCAATCCTGACGATACGTTCGGGAGCCGGCGGGCAGGACAGTCAGGACTGGGCTGAGATGCTGCTTAAGATGTACATTCACTGGGCTGAAAAACAGGAATTCGATGTTGAAGTACTCAGCGTGAGTGAAGGAGGTATGGAAGGCGGCATCAGAGAAGCCATACTGACAGTAAAAGGTTCCTGGGCATACGGCTACCTCAGGGCTGAGGGTGGTATTCATCGCCTTGTAAGAAAATCACCCTTCGACCAGAACCACAGGCGTCATACGAGTTTTGCTTCGGTCTTTCCGCTGCCGGACATAGAGGAAGAGATCGAGGTGGATCTGAACGATGATGAGATCAGGATCGATACTTTCAGGGCCAGCGGAGCAGGTGGCCAGCATGTTAATAAAACAGATTCAGCTGTGAGAATGACTCATATTCCAACCGGAATAGTTGTTACATGCCAGAATCAGCGTTCCCAGCACAGGAACAGAGAAGTAGCCAGGAGGATCCTGAGAGCGAAGCTTTTCGAGCTTGAAGAGGAAAAGCGCCGGGAAGAGAAGGCCAAACTGGAGAAAACGAAGAAGGATGTATCGTGGGGTAATCAGATAAGATCTTACGTTATGCATCCCTACAGAATGGTAAAGGATCATCGAACAGGAATGGAAACGTCCAGTATTGACGATTTCCTTTCCGGCGATATCCAGGAATTCATTGAGGCATATCTGAGAAAGAGCAGTCAATCATGAGTGATGAAAAGAACTCGGTAAGAGAGGAAAAGCTCCTTCGCTTGAAGGAAGATTCCGGTATTGACCCGTATCCGGCTGAATGTCTTAAACCGGAGCCAATCTGTAAAATAAGGGAAACCGGTGAAACCGAAGACACAGTGATCGCATCCGGAAGGCTCACCGGCAAACGGGAACACGGAAAGACGATATTTGCTGATCTGAGGGATAGAACCGGATCGATCCAGCTATATCTCGGCAGTAAGATACTGAGCGATAGAGACTGGTCCGTTCTTGGTCTTCTGGACCTCGGTGACATCATTCAGGTGATGGGATCAGTATTTACCACGAGGATGGGAGAACTTACTCTCAGATGTGAGGAACTGATACTTCTGAGCAAAAGCCTCAGGCAGCTTCCGGTTGTTAAAGTTGATGCAGATGGTGTTGCGCACGATGAAGTTACCGACAGGGACTTTCTCTACCGCCACAGGTGTGTTGATCTTCAGGTGAATCCGGATTCACTTGACAGATTCGTAAATCGGAGCAGAATCATTTCCGCTCTGAGGTCATACCTTGATTCCAATGGATTTCTGGAGGTTGAAACACCTGTACTCCAGCCATTGTATGGAGGTGCTGCGGCAGAACCCTTTGAAACCAGATACGGAAGCATGAACCAGCAGTTCTATCTCAGAATAGCCACCGAGCTTTACCTCAAGCGGCTTATTGCCGGCGGGATAGACAGGGTGTACGAGCTGGGAAAGGATTTCAGGAATGAGGGTGTGGACAGAACACACAGTCCCGAATTCACTCAACTTGAACTGTACGAAGCGTATGCGGATTACAGTGTAATGATGGACAGATTCGAGGAGATGATCTGCGCGGCAGCGGGCGCTGCCGGTCAGAATGAGACCATTACGTACCAGGGAACGGAGTTCGATCTGACTCCTCCGTTCAGGAGGATAGGTTTTATGGATTCTCTTCGGGAGGCAAGCGGTGAGGATCTTTTCTCCTGGGAGCCTGAGGATCTGAGTAAGCTCGTGAATGAAAAGGGTATTGTAACCCTGGCGAATGACCGTATAACAATGCTTGACAAACTTTTTGATCATTACGTTGCTCACAGGATACAGCAGCCAACCTTCGTGATAGACTATCCGGAAGAGCTTTCTCCACTAGCAAAGCACAAGAAGGGCAGTCCCGGTATCACCGAGAGATTCGAAGTTTTCTGTGCAGGGCTTGAACTTGCCAACGCTTTCAGTGAGCAGAACAACCCGCAGCTTCAAAGGAAGATATTGCAGGAACAGGCTGAAATCAGTGTGCACCGGAAGGGTGAGCTTGATGAGGATTTTCTGTATGCCCTGGAAACCGGCATCCCTCCGACAGGTGGAATGGGAATAGGCATTGACCGCCTTGTGATGATACTGACGGATACAGGAAAAATAAGGGATACAATCCTTTTTCCGCACTTAAGACGGAACGAAAATTGAAACTTGCACTGATCATCCGTATTGCCTGGCGACAGATACTGAGCAGGTCCAACTCTGGTTTCGTAAGGACGGTATCTTCTCTTTCCATTGCAGGAATAGCGATAGGAGTAGCGGCGCTGGTAATACTGAATTCTTTTATGGACGGATTCTCCGGCTCCATACTGCAGCAGCTGTCCTCCATTCACCCCCCGATGGAGATTAGGATTCCCGGCGGTTTTGCGATCGAACAGGAGGATTTTCACTTTGCTGACAGTCTTGCCGCAATGTCGGGAAATATCACATCCATTTCACCCGTGCTTGAGAAAACTGTAGTTGCCGCCGGAAACAGCGGAGACGTTGCCGGAGTCCGCGTAAGGGGAGTGGACTGGGATGTTGAACCCTTCCTGGTATCGGGAGAGAGACTGAAAGATCTGAATATCTCCGGGCAGGGAGCTGTTCTTGGTACGGCGCTTTCTGAAAGACTTGGTGTAACGCGGGGAGATTCCATCAGACTTGCTTCTACCGATGCAACTCAATTTTCAGCAATGGGCAGGCTGCTTGTGGATACGATTGTTTCTGTTTCTGTAAGTGCAGTAATGGATTTCGGAATCGATGAGTACAATTCAGCTATAATAATCACAGACCTGACAACCGCTTCCCTTCTATTTAGAGATCCGATCCGGGCAACTTCGCTCAGCGTAGGACTTGTACGGGAAGCGGACCCGGTAAGGGAAGCTGAGATTCTATCCGTTACTCTCAGAGATTCGTATATAGCTGGAGAAAGCGAGTACATGGTCTGCAGCTCTTTCATTTCAACTCACCGGAATCTTTTCGCTGCCCTCGGGCTGGAAAAGACAGGAATGACCATCGTACTGGCACTGATAAGCGTGGTAGCTCTGCTGAATCTCCTCAGCGCTCTTAACATGATCGCTATTGAGCACAGGAGGGACACTGGAGTTCTAAGATCAATGGGAGCGTCCCCTGACATGGTGATATCCACAGGATTAATGCAGGGCGGCATAATAGGCCTCAGTGGCGCGCTGACGGGAAGTATCTTTGCTATACTTGTAATCATTGCCGTAAACAACTTTTTCCCGATCAAACTTGATAGCGGTGTATACTGGATTGATGTACTTCCCGGTAAATTGCAGCCGCTGCTTATCCTGAGTATAGGATTAGCAACCATCTTGGCATGCTTTCTTGCCTCTTTATTCCCCGCTCTGCATGCCATTAAAGTATCACCTTCAGAGGCGGTAAGATATGAGTAAAGAAACCCCGGTTCTGTCCGCGGTTGATATATGGAAATCCTACGGAAACGGTGCTACTTTTCTTTCTATAATCAGAGGAGCCTGCATCGAGGTTACAGCGGGAGAAGTCGTATCGATAGCGGGACCGAGCGGTTCGGGCAAAAGCACTTTTCTGCACGTCTGTGGAGTGCTTGATCCGCCTGACAAAGGCATCGTATCCGTCGGTGGAATGGATGTATGGTCAGTAAGTGAATCCAGAAGAGCAAAAATTCGCAACAGTGAACTGGGATTCATATTTCAATTTCATCACCTGCTTGATGAGTTTACATTACTCGAGAATGTGGCGATGCCGTCGATGCTGGCGGGAAATTCGAGGAAGTCTGCGCTTGACTCGGCAGCTGTCCTGCTGAACGAGGTCGGTCTATCCGACAGAGGACAGCACTTCCCCTCGGAATCTTCCGGAGGAGAGCGGCAGAGGGCTGCGGTAGCCAGAGCATTAATACTGTCGCCTTCGATAGTGCTGGCCGATGAACCGACCGGGAACCTTGATTCCGCCAACAGCACGATAGTTGAGGATCTTATATTCGAGCTGGCGGAAAGCAGAAACCAGGCTTTTGTAATAGCTACCCACAGTGTTGAACTTGCTCGGAGAGCTCACAGGTGCCTCACACTGGATGAAGGTATCCTCAGTTCCTGAAATGTCGATGATTGCGGAGTTTTTTCCGCAGGATTATCTTTCAGGAACAAAGGTTCACTTTTTCGGATAGAATAATCCCGGAGCCGGGAATGTTTTGCATGAAGGAGAATAAGTGCCTGAAAAACTGACTGAGAAAGCACGGGCTGCCCTTGAGATAGCTGTTAATGAAGCTGAAAGGTCGGGACAGAGCAAAGTCGCCTCCGAACATATTCTGTTCGGTCTGATCTCAGTAAAGGGTTCCGCAGCTCTGATTATTCTTCATGAGCTTGGAGTAAGGATCGGTGTGCTGCGAACTCGGCTTGAGAATCTTATGCGAAGACCTGTCGCTAACGAGATAAACCTCAGAGAGATCGGCTGGACCACAAAAGCACGTCTGGTAAGGCGCGAAGCCACCAGGAGGGCTGTAAGCAGCGGTGCGGCTGAAACCGGGACTCATCACCTTCTCATTGGTCTATTGTCCGTTGGAAACTGTCAGGCGTCCAGTATCCTGAGGGAAAAGGGCGTGTTCCTGAAGACTGCTGAAGAAGCGTCTGCGGAGCTTCCACCGCATATCGAATCAGGTGGTGTGGAGCAACAGAAGAACGTACAGGAAATACCGGGAATAGACTATTTCTGCAGAGATCTGACCAAAATGGCCATAGATGGAAAACTTGATCCGGTCATCGGCAGGGAAAAACAGATAAACAGATTGATGCAGGTTCTCTGCAGAAGGAAAAAATCCAACCCGATCCTCATAGGTGAGCCCGGAGTCGGAAAAACGGCGATTGTGGAAGGACTGGCAGGACTTATAGCACAGGGCAAGGCACCCAATCTCCTGGCTGGCAAACGGATACTCGCCCTTGACATGGCCGCCGTTGTAGCTGGAACGAAATACAGAGGACAGTTCGAACAGAGATTGAAGAAGCTCCTCAGCGAAATTTCCGAATCCGGTGATATCATTCTATTTATCGATGAAGCGCATGTACTGGTAGGAGCCGGTGCAGCAGAGGGAGCCATGGATGCCGCCAATCTTCTTAAACCTGCCCTTGCAAGGGGTGAACTGAAGTGCATCGGAGCCACTACACTCGATGAATACAGGAAGCGGATCGAAAAGGATGGAGCACTGGAGAGAAGATTCCAGCCGGTCCCTGTTGATCCTCCGGGGGTAAGTGAAACGATAGAGATTCTGGAGGGCCTTAGAAACAGGTACGAAGAACACCATGGAACTGTGTATACCGATGAAGCTGTGCAGGCCGCAGCGAAACTGGCCGCAAGGTATATCAGCGGAAGGTTCCTTCCCGATAAGGCTATCGATGTTCTGGATGAAGCTGGAGCGAAGAATAGAGTATCACACAGCATTCTGCCCGATCATATAAAGGAGATGATGAATCATCTGACGGAGCTCAGGGCAGGCAAGAAGGAAGCTTCGGATAACGAGGATTTCGAAAAGGTCCTCAGTATCCGGGAAGAAACAGAAAATCGTGAGAAGGAACTCGCAGAAGCGCGCTCCAGCTGGCTGGCCGGTCTTGATATTTCTCCCGTTTCGGAGCAGCAGGTAGCCGAAGTTGTCGCAGATATGACCGGTATCCCGGTCAGCAGGGTGGGAAAAAGTGAAACTGCCGGGCTTCTGGATCTTGAAGACAGGCTTGAAGCCAGGATAGTAGGGCAGAAGGAAGCCATTGCCAGCATAATCGGCGCTATAAGGCGGAGTCGCGTGGGACTCAGGGATGTGGATAAGCCGGCTGGAACATTCCTTTTTCTCGGTCCTTCGGGAGTCGGGAAGACGGAGACAGCAAGGATACTTGCTGAACTGGTATTCGGAGACCCGTCAGCTTTGATAAGGATCGATATGTCGGAATTCCAGCAGAGTTTTGCCGGATCAAGGCTTATTGGCGCACCTCCGGGATATGTAGGATACGATGAAGGCGGACAGTTGACGGAAAAAGTCCGCAGAAGACCATATTCCGTTGTACTTCTCGATGAAATTGAAAAGGCTCACACGGATCTCTACAATATGCTGCTGCAGGTGCTGGATTACGGCAGAATGACCGATAACTACGGCAGAGAGATAGATTTTACGAACACTATTCTGATTATGACCAGCAACATCGCCTCTCGAAACCTTCTGAACGGCGGGAAACTCGGGTTCTCAACGGATGAGAAGGAAGCTGAAACGGAACGTATTGACGGACTGGTGATGGATGCGGTGAAGGGCCATTTCAATCCGGAGTTTCTCAACAGACTGGATGAGATCGTAATATTCAACTCCCTTGAATTCTGCGATATGGAGAAAATAGTTTCGCTGCAGATGGAGAATGTGGAGCAGCGCCTTTCTGAACTGGGAATTTCCCTTACTCTCTCACCTGAAGCCATAACGCTCATAACGGAAGCCGGCTACGATCCAGAAGCCGGAGCCCGGCATATAAGAAGAACAATAAGAAGGCTGCTCGAAGATCCACTGACCGATGCGATATTAAGAAGTGAATTCTCATCGGGCGACACCATTCTGGCGGTCAGGGATGGCAATCGTATCGTTTTCCGTGTACCCGGTGAAAAGAGTGAAGAAGAGATCAGATCGAACACAATACAGGGAAGAGTTGAGAATTGAGATTTAGCATAGCATTACTCGCGGTTTTGATATCAGCGTCACTGGCGCTTGAGATAGGTTCAGTGGAAGTGATCGGCAATTCCTTTGTCAGCAGTGAGCTTATCACAAGGGTATTCGGGATGGAAACAGGGGAAATATACGATCCTGACGCCGTCAGCAGTGGAACCAGGGCTCTTTTCGGGCTTGGTTATTTCAGTGACATCGAGATACAGGCTGATACTGCCGGGGGAACGGCGAACCTTCTCATAGTAGTAAACGAGAACAGGCTGCTGAGCAGGATTGAATTCACTAATCCAGAATCTATTGATGAGGATGATGTTCTGGATTCCCTCTCGCTTTTCCCGGGTCAGACCGTCTCACCCGGGCAGGTTGAGGAAGCCCGCATGGTGGTGCTGCATTTTTACGCAGAAGAACACAGGCATGAAGCGATAGTCACTCCCGTATGGCTTGATCCGGACAGTGACAACAGGAGTGTGCTGCTGTTCGAATGCGAAGAAGGTCCGGATATCAGGGTTGGTGAGATTATCTTTTCTGGAGATTCAGCATTCAGCGACAGTAAACTCCGCGATCAGATGGATACAAGACAGGATTCCTTCTGGCGATCGGGAAGGTACAGGAAAAGTGAATTCGATGCCAGCCTTGATTCGGTAATCGTATTCTACCAGGATCATGGATATCCTGAAGCCAGGATTCTTGGTGTTGAACAGTCAATGCTGGAGGATGGGCGGCATCTCAGGTTCGACATTACTCTGGATGAGGGCAGATACTACACTTTCGGTGACATTTCATTCTCCGGCAACGAAGTATATCCGGATGTAATGCTGGTATCGCTCATGGATATGAAACCTGGAGACGAGTACAGCAGAAAGAAAATGAACTCATCACTTATGACATTGTACGAGCTGTTTCAGGAGCAGGGATATTTTTATGCGGGCATAGACCCGGTTGTAAACGCCGGTGAGGCTGATAATACTCTTGATATTGTCTACAATGTGAATGAGGGTGAGCGCGCTCACGTCCGCAGGATAGAGATCAGCGGGAATAACAGAACACTCGAGAATATCATCAGAAGGCAGTTGGTCGTTTATCCTGGTGATATGTTCCAGCGCTCGGCTCTTATGAGGAGCTACAGGAATATCTTCTACCTGAATTATTTCAGTAATGTTGCTGTGGATTTCCGTTATCTTGAAGACTCACCGGATGTTGATATTGTATTTGATGTAGAAGAGAAAACGACCGGTAAGGCCGGAATAGGAGCCTCATACGGTGGAGGAACATCCGGATTCAGCGGATTCATCGAGCTGGGTGAAACCAATCTTTTCGGACGTGGACAGCACTTGAATCTCAACTACCAGTTTTCAAAAACACAGCAGAATATTCAGGTAAGTTTCACGGAACCTTGGTTCAGGGATACACCCTTATCCCTTGGCGGAGAGATATTTCATACAACCTTCACTGAAACATCATATGACCGCCGCAGAACGGGGGGAGCTATCAGTGTGGGCAGAACCCTTCCATGGGTGGATTATTCTTCAGCTTCCGTGAAGTACAGCCTGGAAAAGGTCGATGTATTCAATATCACGAGCGATACAACAAACTATTATTACTCACTTCACGATACGGATTGGCCGAGGTGGACAAGTTCGATAAGGCTGAATTTCACAAGAGACAGCCGGGATAGACAGATGTTCGCATCGAGTGGTTCCCTGAACAGTATTACAGGTGAATTCGCCGGTGGTATTCTTTCGGGGAATATCGGATTCCAGAAATATCTTATTGATTCAAGCTGGCACGTGCCGGTTTTCTGGAGATTCATCTTTTTCCTCAGAGCAAGGG
>JAUWSL010000065.1 GCA_030610085.1 Candidatus Aegiribacteria sp. | reverse complement strand
TGGAGGTAAGAGCTTCATTCATCGATGCCGTCCACAGGAATTCACCTGTTCTGTAATCCTGTATCCCCGCGCCGCTGGAAAGAACGATGTAATCAATAGGAAGTGCCCTCTCCCCCATCATCCTGTCGAACGAGAATGGTGAGCGTCCGGTCGCAATGACCCTGAGGATATTCATGCTTCCAAGGCGTTCAAGAGCCAGTATATCCTCACTGTGAAAGTCGCTGCCTGGCTTATGCAGAGTCCCATCGAAATCGGTAGCAAATATCCCGACCGGGGCGAGGTTTCCTACCATGTATTTCACCTGCCTGAAGGTTTCAGCAGAACAAGGCTTCCAACTGGAAACCCCGAATGCTCCGCCACCAGGTCGCACTTCACTCTGAAAAGGAAGTAGATATTGGCATCCGATGAAGAAAGGGATTCGTAGTTCCCCTGCCCTTTTGCTATTATCAGATCGGTATTCTCAAAAATCTGTCTGAATTCCTCCGAGCAGTCACTTAATACGGTTGCCGGAGTTCCCGATCCGTTATCTATAAGCCTGGCAACCCTGTCCAGACCTGCCGCCCTGGCGTCATCAAGGGTGGCATCGTTAATCGCAGGAGCCCCCCTGACAGCTACAGTGATTTTTTCTCCGGGAAGCTGCTCCAGGAATTTTCTGTCGAAAACGGTTTCACCGGCGTTGTCGGCAAGGTAAAGAACACTGTCTGCCCTGTCGATCTCCGTCTTGAGTTCCTCAGGATCGGTACCATACAGTGGTAAATGCATGGCTTCGTTCAGTATGCCTGAGATGTCCTCATCCGAAACCTTTCCCCTGGCTCCAAGGTCGATGATGTTTCCAGCAATTGCCAGCCTCAATCCGGCAACGAACGGATCCGCGGATGCCGCTAATATCCTGTCCATTTCTGGAAGCATTTCCAGTGCCGCCGCAGTATGCAATGATTTCACTTTTCTGTAAGGGTCCTCGATTCCGGTCATTGACTTGATGATCCTGCCGATTCCCTGAGCGATTTCAGGGGGTGACCTGTCGAGATTGGTCCTGGACATATACGCAAGGCAGCGCCGCATGATATTCTTCTGCATTGAAGGATCATCCGTGGAAATAATTGCAGCTTCCCGGGCCTGACGTACAAGGCAGGGAAGGCACTCCAGTTCGGCATTCATATTTCCTCTCCATCCGGATTTCGTACTCGTGTTAAGGCGGAAAATAATACATTTCCCGCAAGTCCGCAGTTTTCGTATATTCCCGTTCCATTGAAAACAGGAAAAGGTGTATTCTGAAGACAGCAAAGACAGTGATATTCGATCTTGACGGAACCCTTCACCACACCGAGAAAGCTCTCGTTCCGGCAATTCAGATGGCGATGGAAGACCTCGGTTTTCCGCCCGCCGCTCCGGAAAGCATAAATGCTCTTTACGGGGAGCCGCTCGAAGTCTTCTGTCGGAAGCTCCTGAACTGTGATGATGAAACATGCCGGAAATTCCGAAGCGGAATACACAGGTATCAGAAGATCACTCTTCCTGAGATAGGAGCGCTTTACCCCGGAACCCGTGAAATGCTGTCCGAACTGAAGGAAATGGGTTTTAGTCTTGCGGTCTGCTCAAATGCAGGTCTGAGCTATATCGAACTTGTTACCGAATCTCTGGGAATCGCGGATATGTTCTCACTGCTCGAAGGCAGGGACGGCCAGCCATCCAAGGCTCGCAGGATAGAAAGCATCATGAGCAGTACTGGCAGTTCCTTTACTATTATGGTGGGCGACAGGTACCACGACATTGAGGGCGCCGCTGAAAACTCCATTGCTTCAATAGGATGCCTGTACGGTTACGGGAAACCTGAGGAGATGCAGAAAGCGGATTTCACCGTAAACAGCCCGGCTGAAATCGTCGGGATAATCAGAAATTTGTAGAAAACACCCGGACTTATAAAGTCCTAGGGAGTTAAAGCGGTTACCCTGATGCTTCCATTGGATGTTCGGAGTGTGACGGGAGTGCCGCCTTCACCCAGAGTCGCGCTGCCGTCCGAATCATCGATGATTACATTACGGAAGCACTCACCGGTTATCGAAACCGAACCGTTGGAAGTATCCATATCCAGATCGGCATCCAGTTCTGAGTCAATCTCAATATTTATTCTCCCGTTGCTGGTCAGAAGTGTGATTCCCTCCTGGGTAATACTCAAGATATCTGCTGTAATGCTCCCGTTTGAAGTGGCGGCGTAAACCAGGCTGCCGCCCGATACTGAAATGCTTCCGTTACTTGTATCAATGTTTATAGAACCGCTGAAGCCATCAAAGGATACACTTCCATTACTGGTACGGACCTGCGCGGTACCGTCACCGCCTGCAACCGATATTGATCCGTTGGATGTCTGCAGCTCGCTGATTTCAGTGCCCTGAGGAAGCCTCAGCATCAGGCTTGCGCCTACATTGGCATATCTGTCAAGTCTGTGTGCTTCAATGATCGTACGTGATCCGGGTGTGACCTTAACCTCAATCTGATCAAGTTCTTCCCTGCTCCGGCTGGAAGTTTTGGTTATCTCGAGTGTCATGTCGGTGCCTTCGTACCATTCAACACTGATCGAACCGTTGAATGTCGATACTTCAACTGTGCTGTTCGCGGGAATTGAATGTGTTTCGGTAATTACTGTTGAATAATGTGCACAGCCAACCGTGAGTACCGGGAGTAAGGCCAGGTATAAAATCCTGATCGAAAACAGATTCTTCATTTGCATCCCCCTTATCGTAATTCTGATATACGGTGGATCGGTTTACTCGAGTGTTCTGTATACCGCCGTTACTTTACCTACGATCCGTATATCTTCGTCATCATCGTAATATACTATAGGCTTGTAATCCGGGTTCTCAGAAAGCAGCTCTACCCTTGTGTTAAATCTGAAGAATCGCTTGACAGTAGCCTCATCTCCGATTCTTACAACCGCTATTTCCCCCTGCTCTACGAATGGCTGGGGACGAACCAGAACAAGATCCCCATCAAGGATTGCGGCGTTTATCATGCTGTCGCCGTTTACTCTGAGGAAGAACATCCCTTCGGTTCTTGCCATATCGGCCGTAACGGGGATGTAATCCTCAATATTTTCTTCAGCAAGGAGCGGCAGACCTGCAGCAACGGTTCCGACAAGTGGAATTTTCCTGCTGGCTTTCCTGCCGTTTCCGATCACTTCCAATGCTCTTGCAGTACCCTCTGCCCTGTTCAGGTAACCTTTTTCGACAAGTCTGTCGATGTGGTCTTTCACCCCTTTTGTACTTTTCAGTCCGAAGTGGTTCTGAATATCTCTTATGCTTGGCGCGTACGCGTGCTCATCGATGAAATCGCTTATGTAGTCGAGAACCTGCTTCTGACGATCCGTGATCTTCCTCATCAGATATCACCTCCTACCTATACATATGTTTACATATATCAATGTCAAGATGCCAGCACTTACGATTGACCATCCGGTTGAATAAATACATATTTCGTTGGTAGGAATTAACTGTCAGCAAATAATGGGGGTTGAAATGGAACCGGTTAACAAGGGTGCTGTTCTAGTGTGCTCCGAATGCGGTGTTGAGCTGGAAGTCATAAAAAACTGCGAATGTTCGAACTGCGAAATAGTGTGCTGCGGCAAGGCAATGGAAGTAAAAGAAAAGTCTTCAGGAGACTCCTGCTGCTGTTAAACCTTCTCTTCTGTCTTATATTACGCTAAGTAGTCCGCTGCAATCGAACTGCGAAGAACTTGTAATGCATTGAATCTGCATTCCTGCTCTGAATGGGGTTCTATAACATGACAGAAATACATCGAAAGGGTTTCCATTGAAAGTTGCCCTGGTTTATCCCAGATGGGACTGGATCGAGTACAACGGACTCGCCGAACCGGTGGGACTGCTGCAGCTGATCTCAGCCCTGCGGAATGCCGGCCATCAGGTGGAGTACCTGGACTATTCCTTCTGCAGCAGACTGGACGAGCTTGATTCCAGAGCCGCGGGGAGCGATCTGATCGGAGTTGCCATTTCCGCCGCAGCCAAGATGAGCAGAGCGGAAATCGTTACCAGGCACCTGAAAGGTGCCGTTCCCGATGCTCTGTTTCTTGCGGGAGGGGCATACCCGAGCATTTTTCCAGGCAAGACTCTGGAAAGCATCCCGTTTGACTTCGTTCTTGTGGGAGAAGCCGAAGAATCCATCGTAGAACTTGCGGATACTATCACCGGGGGAAACGACCCACATGGTATCCGGAATCTCGTCTACTTAAAGGACGGCAAGCTTGTTGAAAATCCCAGAAGACCTGTTCCTGCTGACCTTGATGTTCTGCCTTTCCCGGCGAGGGATGTTGTGGATTATGATTCGTACCTTTCTGATGGTATGTCCGAATACGGCATGATAACCACTCGAGGCTGCCCGTTCGACTGCCTGTACTGCAAACCAAGCACGGATTTCATATTCGGAGGGAACATAAGGTACAGGAGCGCGGCAAATGTAGTGGAGGAGATCGTTCAGCTTGCAGAGCTCAGATCCATCAGGAAGCTGCCCGTATTCTTCAAGGACGATACGATTACAATGCATCCTGCAGGCTGGTTCGAGACTCTGAGAGATCTGCTTCACAAAGAGGGTATCGAACTCTGCTGGCACTGTAACAGCAGGGTTGATACCGTTACGCGCAGGAAGATCCGCGTTATGACCGAGAGCGGTTGCCGCTGCATATCATTCGGAGTGGAAAGCGGCAGTCAGAAGATCCTGGATTTTTACCGCAAGGGGACAACTCCCGAACAGGCCGAGCAGGCGTTCAAGTGGTGCCGTGAATTCGGAGTTGAGGCAACTGCCAATCTTATGATAGGCTTTCCAATGGAGAATGAGGAAGATCTGAAGGCAACATACGACCACCTGAAAAGGCTCAAACCCGATGATATTATCGTGTATTTCTCAACAGCGATCCCGGGCAGGTACATTCATGACTGGGCAATTGAGAACGGTTACCTGGCCAACGACACGAATCCCGAACTCCTTGATCCCGCAAGAAACAGAGCACACGAGATCATGAATATGCGTCTTCCTTTTCTTGAACTGGACGATGTTATCCACTGGAAGAGACGTATCGAGAGATACCGCAGCTGGCGCAAGGTATCAAGTTATAACAATATCAGGCACTGGGCGGCAGAGCTTGTGCAGCACCCCGGCTCCGCGACGAAGAAGGCTTACAGGGTCATTCGGGGTTTCGGTGGTAAGGGCGAGGATATAGTAACCAGATAGAATCTTTCGACTCAGGTTTAAAAAAACCGCCCGATGAAAACCGGGCGGGTTCTTATTGAAATTATAATATTTCTTTTAATCCTCCAGAAGATCACTGAAAAAAACCAGGAATATCGCAATCCGTTCGGTCATACTGATATGGGTTCCATCAGCGTATAGAATGACCTGAAAATGGTTGTTCTCTACCGTTCCATCGTTCTGGATCTCGGCGACTTTCATGAAACTGGTATCGGTGAGTCTTCCGTCTCCGTTCAGCGTGTAAAGCTCAAGAAATGAATCGTCCTCAATCGTGCCATTTTCATCTATATAGCCAAGAGTATGGAATGAATCGTCCTCAATTCTACCATCCTCTTTGATATACCCTATAATTTCAAAGGAAGCGTTTTCTATTCTGCCGCAATCCCTTATGTACGCAACCGTAGCATAATTGCGTCCTTCAAGTCTTATGTCGCCGGCGGTGGTGGGAACGGCAAACAGGAGCATTATAACGACCGTTGCAAGTAGGTTCCTCATTAGAACCTCCTTTCTTATTATAGGTATGCTTAACCTGAAAGAGAGGATTGTCAAGTAATGAACTGGCTTTTGGCCATACTATTATCTTTTTCATTACTATCAAATGACTATATTGACATCAATACTGCGGACGAAGAAACACTCCAGGTGCTTCCTGGCATCGGCCCGATCACCGCTTCGAATATAGTTGAACACAGAGAGCTGTATGGTCCGTTCATGGAGCTGTCCGAGCTTGAATATGTATGCGGTATAGGTCCGGAAACGATTGCGATGCTAGAAGATATGGTCTTCGTAGATACCAGCCTGACCCCTGCTGTGGACACTCTTCACTGGATCGGGAAAGTTGATTCTCTCTCCCACGTTCTAACTGTATCCTATCTGGATGTCGGGCAAGGGGATGCGATTCTAGTGGAAGCTACCGGAGGGAAGACTCTCCTGTTCGACGGGGGGCCTGATGCAGGTGGTCCACTGGAACCACCTGTGGTGTTTCGTCTTCACGAACTGAACGTTGATACAATCGATATTCTCTCTTTCTCACACCCCCATGCTGATCACATCGGAGGGCTTGCTTCCGTAATTGAACACTTCACCGTTCTTGAAGTCCTGGACCCGGGTATGCCCTTTGTATCCTGGTTATACGAGGATTTTCTCAACGCGGTCATGGATAAGGGCTGCGACTACAGGTTTCTTGAATCGGGCATGACTTTCCAGCTTTCACCTGCCGTTACCGTTTGTGTTGTATCTGTCGGCTCTGAGGATGCCGATCTCAATGTCAACGAGAATTCAGCCCTTCTCAGAATAACATGCGGTAACTTTTCAACTCTTCTCACCGGTGACATGGAAGAGAGATCGGAAAGAACCCTTACTCCTGTTACTCTTCCTGTAACGGTACTGAAAGTACCACACCATGGAAGCCTCACTTCAGTCTTTCCACCGTATCTGAGAAGGTTGAGCCCCCAGATAGCGGTATTCTCAGCGGGCAGGAATAATAGTTTCGGCCATCCGCATCCGCGAGTTATTGAGATCTACAGAGAATTGGGGTCTGAAATCTTGCGAACTGACACGCAGGGAACTATTGTTGTGCAGACTGACGGAGAGGTTTTCAGTATATCAACTCTAATGGTCGGGATTCAATCCGGGGAAATCCATTGAAAATTAAAACGAAACTTGCCCCTTACTTTTATATTCTCCCTGCGCTTCTCATAGTGCTGGTTTTCAGAACCCTGCCCATACTCAGTTCCTTTACAGCTTCATTCACGGATTATGACATCGGAGGATTTCACGGGTTCGTCGGCTTTGCGAATTATGCGCGTATGCTTTCCGACGCCCGTTTCTGGCAGAGCGTTCTGAATACGGTTTTCTTTGTTCTTGGTGTTGTCCCTGCAGGATTATTGATACCGCTTTTCCTTGCGATGCTTCTCAGACGCAAACTTGCGGGAAAAAGTTTTTACCGTACTATCTACTTTCTTCCGGTCGTAACATCCGCTGTGGCTATCTCCGTCGTGTGGACCTGGCTTTATAACCCGGAAGCAGGTCCAATTAACCAGATAATCACCGCCTTTGGCGGTGAACCGCTGCTCTGGCTTCGGGAACCCCGCGGTGTTTTCGAAATGATGCTGTCTCCTCTGGGAATACACCCGAAGGGACTTCTGGCGGGACCCAGCCTGGCTCTGGTATCACTGATGATCGTCAGTGTATGGAAGAGTACAGGTTATAATACCGTGCTGTTCCTGGCGGGTCTCGAGAACATTGACGAAACTTACTACGAAGCGGCAAGACTGGATGGAGCTGGTGCCTGGGGCACATTTCGTCACGTTACATGGCCTCTCCTTTCACCAACTACTTACTACGTGCTTATCATGAGCACGATCGTATCGTTCAAAACATTTGCACTGGTTTACGTTATGACACCTCCACCCGGCGGGGGGCCGCTGGGGACGACAAACGTAATGGTATTCTATCTTTTTCAGAAAGCATTCGACCGTTTTGATATCGGTTACGCAAGCGCAATCTCCGTTTTCCTCTTCCTCATACTACTTTCGCTTACGATCGTTCAGCGCAGGATTGCGGGCAGTAAGGTGCATTACTCATAATGTCGAATTATCCGAAGGCAGCAGTAATGAGTATCAGCAAGCATTTCTTCCTGATACTTGGGGGTATTGTAATGCTGCTCCCCTTCCTCTGGATGCTTAGCACATCTCTCCAGCAGGGAGGCCTGAGTAATTACGTGGAAGCGTGGACAAAGGTTCCATTCGGCAGATATTTTCTTAATACAATGCTTGTTACACTGCTCACCGTAGCCGGAGTGCTGGTTACAGCCAGTCTGGCTGCCTACTCCTTTGCCACAATGAAATACAGGGGAAGAAACACTCTTTTTCTGCTCTTCCTTTCAACGATGATGGTGCCTCAACCCGTTTATCTGGCTCCCTCATATGTTATTCTCGCAAAACTTGGCTGGATCAACACCTATATGGCTCTCATCATACCCTGGACAACTAATGTTTTCAGCATTTTTCTTCTCAGGCAGCATTTCAAGACTATTCCAAAGTCACTGTACGAAGCCGCAATTCTCGATGGCTGCGGAAGGCTCAAATATCTATGGAAGGTGGTTCTGCCGCTTTCCAAGCCGGTGATCGTCACAGTTATTCTGTTCAATATCATCGGATCATGGAACAGCTTCATGTGGCCGCTTGTTGTGACACATTCGGAGAAGCTCAGGGTACTCCAGGTTGGGCTTTCGTATTTCAACCAGGAGCAATCCAGTAACTTCGAGCTTCTGATGGCGGCTTCAACTTTCTCAACCTTGCCGCTTGTGATCCTTTTTCTTTTTGTTCAGAAACGCATTGTGGCAAGTTACACCAGATCCGGAATAAAGGATTGATGTGAAAAGGACTTTTTCCTTCGTAATGCTGTTTGCTGCGATTCCCCTGGCAGCGGGTACCCTGCGCTCCGAAGCTCTGTCTTTTCTGGAGAGATTGTCATCGCAGGGTTATACCGGGACCGGGATAATCTGCTGCAGGCTCAACCAGCTTGAACCCTGCACTATCATGGTCTATCCCCCGCTGAATTCATCAACTGAAGGTTTTTACGCAGCCCTGGGCGGGAACAATATCCTTGACTTGGGTCTAAGACTGGAGGGAGAGAACTGGTTCGTTGAAGATACATTGCCGGATGATTACCCTGTTCTCAGGCTCGATTCGGCACAGGTATCCGAGGGAAAACGTTTGATTATCTGCGCATATGATATGATCAGAGGTTTCCAGATTGATAGTGTCGCAGTAGTATGGGCATTTACCCCTGTTGACCGGAGCGATTAATGGTCATAGTCTATCTGTTATTCGAAAGAATTGCGAAACGGAGAATATCAATGAAGAAAATTCTGGCAGCAGTCATGATGGCAATAATATCAGGCTCAGCATCTGCTGGTACGGCAGGCTTTGCCTTCCTGCAGGTTCCCGTCGGGGCCAGAGCTGTTGCGATGGGAGGCGCTTTCACATCAATTCCGGGTGATCCCATGGGACTGTACTGGAATCCCGCAACACTGGCCGGAATGCAGGAACAGATGTTTACTTCTACATATACTGGTTATCTGATGGATATGCAGGCTGGCTTCGTGGGGTGGGTTAATCCTTCGGGTGAAGATCTGGTAGGCGTTTCAGTAAATTATTTTTACTGAGGCAGTTTTGTAAGAACCTCGATGCTGTACCCAACTGGAAACGGT
>JAUWSL010000001.1 GCA_030610085.1 Candidatus Aegiribacteria sp. | reverse complement strand
GGCTGATGGGAACTGGCAAAACGAACTCATGCGCCCTGAGTTCCAGCGCAGCTTCCATTCTTCTCTCATATCAATGGCCGGGAAATGTCAGGGAGCTGGAAAATACCATGGAACGGGCCTGGGTTCTTTGCGAAAATAATGTAATACTGCCGGGAGATCTGCCGGCAAGAATGCAACCCTTATATGAAAAACCACCAAATATTCTTTCATCACAAGATGGTATCCAGCTTGATTCCCTATTGGAAAATATAGAGAAGCACTATATCATTAACGCGTTGAAGCAGAGCAAAGGGAACAGAACACTTGCTGCCACCCTGCTTGGCCTAAAGAGAACCACCCTTCTTGCTCGGATAAAAAGTCTTGGAATTGTAAAAAATACAGGCAGGAGCTGAATGGCTGCTAAGGGCAATATTCTGGTAGTGGATGATGATCAGGGGGTAAGGCTCTTCTGCAGGGAAGCTCTCGAACTCCAGAATTTCATCGTAGTAGAAGCCGAGAACGCGGCAGAGGCTCTGGAAATTCTTAAAAAAACCTCCTTCAGCTTGATACTCAGCGATATATTGATGCCTGATATCAGCGGTTTAGATCTCGCATCAAAAGTAAGAGACGAATATCCTGACACTTTTGTTGTCCTGATTACCGGACATGGTTCAATCGATTTGGCGAAGGATGCCATTCAGCGAGGTGCTTTTGACTTCATTACTAAGCCCTTTAAGATTGAAGCACTGCACCAGACAGTTGACAGAGCCATGGAAGTACGAGAGAAACAGCTTGCAGTGCTCCCTTCACCTGAATTAAAGGACCTTTACGATCTAACGGCTAATATCAACATCTCAGAACAGTCCCTTCAGACATATCTGGATAATCTTGTCTTCAGTCTCAAGAAAACTTTCAGAGGAGATTCAGCAAGGATATACCTGTCGGATGAGCCCGGAAGTCTTTCTCTCAGCAGAAAGGCAGGATCAGGAAATGAAGGTGTTCTGAGCGATGAAGCCTGGGAGTCTACGAGTAAAGCGGCACTGGAAAACGAAGGGGGTTATCTTACAGTTGACGACTCGGAACATCCTCTGCTGGAGAGTAACGAAGTGTTTTCAGTGATGGCTGTACCTGTCCCGGGTCCGGAGGGGAACCTTGGATTATGCATGGTCACAAGATCACATATTCCCGCGCCCTTTACCACACGAGATCTTAAACTCATGGGGCTTTTCTCCGCACAGGCGGGCAACCAGCTTACAACCTACAGGATGGCTTCCAGCCTCAGAGAACAGGCCGATAATCTTGAGCAGGTAAATATACTTGCAGCGGATTTTTCCTCTTCCCTTGATACCAGCCATGTTCTTTCCTCCATAAGCCGAAGTTTGAAAAACATGGTTGAATTTGATCTTTTTGGAATTTTCCTGAGTGGTAAAGATATGATACCTCTCAGTTACATGCTGGTACGATCCGATATTCCAGACGAGGTTCTTGAGACGGATTTCCGCTTTATTCTCGAGAAAACACAGAACAGCAAAGATGTTCAACTTTTTCTAGACAGTGGAATCAGAGATGCGTTCGCCAGCGCAAGACCCACCGACTGGCAGCGTTCCCCTGTTGTCGATATCCTCGATCTTGGTGAGTTCGGTTCTTTCAGGGGAATGATAGTACTGGCAAGCTGGGCGAAAGAAAAGAAATCCAGCACAGTACCTTCATACGTATCCATACTCATAAGGCAGGCTGCTGCTGCTGTCAGTAATGCATACCTGTTTGAAACAAGCGAGAGAAACTATATCCAGGCTATATCAGCTCTTGCAAGCGCGGTGGACGCGAAAGATCCCTATACTCACAACCATTCCCGGAACGTAGCCGCATATGTCTCAAGTATAGCCGCACGAATGAAATTCCCTCCCAGAGACATCTCCCTGCTGCATAACGCCGCTCTGCTTCATGATATAGGCAAAATAGGCATACCTGAATCAATATTGAACAAGAATGGTTCCCTCACTAAACCGGAATACAGTATTATCAAGACTCATCCGGAGGTAGGTTATAATATTCTCCGACCTGTTACAGCATTCGCAAGTTTCATAAATGCAGTCAGGTATCATCATGAGAGATTCGACGGAAACGGATATCCGGCAGGTCTGGCAGGTGAAGATATCCCTATCCAGGCCAGGATGCTTGCTGTCGCTGACTGTTTCGACGCCATAACTTCGGACAGGGTTTACAGGAAATCCCTTGGTGTTGATTTCGCGATAGAGGAAATCAGGAAAAACAGAGGAACGCAGTTTGATCCAGATATCAGCGATGCGATTTTGTCAGTTCTGAAAACAACCACACCAGAAGACATTATTGCCAACTACATCTCTCTGGGATCGAACCAGGATATATTTTCGTAGTATTCCGGTCAGGTGGAATTCATACTTAAACATATCACCAGCCTGTATATTTCCAGCTGAAATATATACATTGGAAAGGAATACAGATGCCGGACATATCCAATATTCTCGCACGTCAGATTCTTGATTCCAGGGGAAACCCAACAGTTGAGGTTGATGTTTTTCTATTGAACGGAGGCTGGGGAAGAGCTGCGGTCCCAAGCGGAGCGTCAACCGGAGAACATGAAGTGGTAGAGTTGAGGGACGGTGGTGACCCATTCGGTGGAAAAGGCGTGCTGAAGGCTATTGAAAACGTTGAAAAGATCATTGCACCGGAAATATACGGCCTTTCGGCGATGAACCAGACATCGATAGATGAAATAATGATCGAACTGGACGGAACTCCAAACAAGAGCAGGCTTGGAGCGAATGCAATGCTTGCTGTTTCAATGGCGGTATCCAGAGCGGCGGCAAACCATCTCGGTCTTCCTCTTTACAGGTATCTTGGCGGTCCGGAAGCCAAACATCTTCCGGTGCCTTTCATGAATATTCTCAACGGCGGCGAGCATGCTTCGAACTCTATCAGTCTGCAGGAATTCATGATCGTTCCCGCAGGATTTGAAAGTTTCAGCAGGGCTCTGAGGGCTGGAACCGAGATATTCCATGCTCTGAAGCACAGAGCGTCATCCATGGGACTTTCAACTGAAGTTGGTGATGAGGGGGGACTTGCCCCTGATCTGCCTTCCAACGATTCAGCACTGGAGCTGATCGTTGAAAGCATTGCGGATGCGGGATACAGTCCTGGTAAAAATGTCTTTATAGCCCTTGATCCGGCTGCAAGCGAATTCTATCGAGACAGTCTGTATTTCATGCATGGATGTGATCCCGAAGGTCTTGATTCAAATGGAATGGTGGATTACTGGAGCGACCTCATCGAAAAATACCCCATAATAAGTATAGAAGACGGGCTCGCCGAGGACGACTGGGAAGGCTGGATCAGTATGAATCGTCTTCTCGGGGACAGGATACTGATTATCGGAGACGATCTTCTTGTAACAAACGAGAAAATACTTGCAAGGGCTATCAGGTCAGCTGCGGCCAACTCTATCCTTATAAAGTTGAACCAGATCGGAACTGTAACCGAAACGATAAACACAGTGAAACTGGCCCAGAAGAACGGATGGAAGGCTATTGTGAGCCATCGGAGCGGTGAAACGGAAGACACTTATATCAGTGATTTTGCCGTCGCCATGAACACTGACCTTCTGAAAGCAGGATCTTCCTGCAGAACAGACAGAGTCGCCAAGTACAATCAGCTGCTGAGAATAGAGGAGCAACTTGGGACTCAGGCGGTTTTCAAGGGAGCACAGATATTCGAAAAAGCCGGCGCGGTCTGATTTGAAACAAAGGAGCAATGGCAACAGGAGATTGTTCTATGTAATAATAGTTTCAGTCTTTGTGATCGTTGCCGCAATTCTTGTTTTCAACAGGCATGGATTCATTGCCCTTGCAGGACTGAAGAGAGATGTTGACAGGATCGCGCTGTTAATCGACAGCCTGAATACGGAGTTGGATTCTCTAGAATTGGAGATCCAGAAACTCCGAAGCGACTCTGTCTATCTGGAAAAAATAGTAAGGGAAATTCTGGGCTGGGGCCGTGAGGGAGAGTACATTGTTAAATTCGCAAGCCCCGATTCAACGGGAATCCCCTTCTGAAAACCGGTGAATTCACATGCAGAATCTCCTCCGTAGGGAGGAGAGGGGTCACCATTATCGATGAGAGCGGCATAGAGACGGGAGCAGGAGTAGCCGGACGGGTCTATCATGAAATTCAACCGGTGGCAGGTGATTATGCTGTCGCAGTAACAACCGGCGGCATACCGCTTGTTGAAAAGATACTCCCTAGATCAGGTGTACTTCAGCGTACAGCAGCTTCCGGTGCGTCAATGCAGATAATTGCAGCCAACGTAGACATGGTCCTGGTAGTCACCTCGATCAAACATCCCGATTTCAGTAATGGTTTTCTCTGCAGGGCTCTTGCAGCTGCAAGCTGGAAGGAATTGAAAGCGGCAATTGTGCTGAACAAGATGGATCTCTGCTGCAGCCAGGATAAAGAACTTCAAGACAGCATACTGGCCACGTACGGCCCGGGTGGAGCAGGTTACCCACTCTTTCCGATCAGCTGTACAACAGGTCACGGCGCGGATGCGCTGCTCGAATACATCAGGGGAATGACCGTTGTTATGACAGGATCGTCCGGAACTGGAAAAACTTCACTGGTAAAGTATTACAATCCATCCCTTGACGTAAGGATAGGCACTCTTAACCCCAAAACCAGCAAGGGGAGGCATACTACGGTTGCTGCCAGGCTGATTCCTTTGAAAAGTAATACTTCCGTTATCGATACTCCCGGTTTGAGAATGTTCTCCATTGATCATATTCCCCGGAATGATATGCAGTTCTGTTTCCCCGAGTTCAGGGTTTATCTTGATGAATGCAAATTCCGAGACTGCCTGCACCTTTCTGAACCAGAATGTGCGGTTAAATCAGCGGTTGATGAAGGATCAATACCGGAAATACGCTACGGCAAATACGTGGATTTCATGAACGAAAAGAATCCTTGACTTATCTCCTTATAAAGGAGAAATCCCTCCTGATCTCTTTGAACAGTTTCCGCCACGGCTCCCACAGCTCAGGTCTTTTCATCCTGATGTCCCGGAGATTCTCCCTGGCTATAAGGAATCCGAAGAGTGAAATGAATGCCAGAAGGAATACCTCCAGCAGAATTAGAACTCGTTTAGGTTTGCTCTTCCAGCCCGGGTGTCTTGGAGGGTCAAGAACTCTGATTGACTGCTGTTCGCTAAGTTCGGAAACAATTGCCTGCTGAAGACTGGCGCGGGTCATACCGGATAATGTGAGCGCCATTTCAAAATCTGCCCTCATACCAGCGTATTCGTACTGAATGCGCGAATACTGATTCGGAGACAGGGAAGTGACAATATCCTCGAAACCCTCGGCTGGATCGCCGGATTCAAGTGCTCTGATCACTTCCAGAAGCTCCGCTGCCATACGTTCCTTGAAAAGAGCTGTGGGGCTGTAACCGCCGGAGATACAGGTTCGTAAGGCAGCCACCTCGGTGACAAGGCCGATATATTGCCTTTTCAGCTCCGCGATGTTTTCTATGAATACTAAGAATTCCTGATCCGGAGCGATAATGCCATGTTCTTCCTCAAAGCTCTGAAGTCTTGATACGGCGCTTTCAAGCATGCTGTCCGCCATGATCATTCTCTGTTCAAGAAAAACCCTTGATTGTTCAAGTCTGCTGACGTTGATCTCCATATTGATACTATCAAGCGAAGTTATAATGGATTCGGAGACTTCAACAGCGTACAGTGGGTCTCCAGCGGTGAACTCTATTTTCAGAAAACCAGAAGGTGTTACACTCGCCGAGAAGTTCTCCCTGAATTTCATCCTTGCCCAGTAAAGCCCGATCTGCTCATTCTTATCGTAAGTGTTCCTTAGATCTGTTGAATCGATATAGGCTGTTGATAGAATAACATGCTCAACAAGGGACCGGCTATGCAGCATTTCATCGTAGACATCAGACATGGTTGTCATCAGGGGCAGAGCGAATCCCATCCCTCCGCTGAAGTAACCGGCAAATTCGGAAATACCAAGACCGGCAATCGAAGGAATGGCTGATGTCTGGCTCTCCGGAGGCATGATCATAGTAGTTACTGTGTATTTCTTCTTCAACATGAAAGTGACCACAACAGCAGGGATCATGATGATAAGAAGCGCCTTTACGAGAAACCATCTGTTTTTAAGCAGAAGGTAGATATACCACAGAGGCTGTCTTCCCTCTTTCATATCAGTTCAGACTCTTCCAGGCTATAATTATCGATGCAAGACTCGTAAATATCAGCAGGGGATCGTGCCAGCCTACCAGAGGCTTTCGGGGAACAACGATGGCGGATCCCGGAGAAATCACGGGGACATCAGAGGCGTTCGCTTCAGTTCCGTCCGACAGTACTATTTTTATCCTTGATTCACGCGCTTCGCGAAGCAGACCGCCCGCCTGTGAGATGTAGTAGAAAGCTCCCATATTTGCAATATGTGGATATGCTCCGGGGGAGTAAACGAATCCTGTTACCATCACTACAGGTGGTATTCCGGGGCAAACAACTCTATCTCCGGGAAGGAGCTCAGGATCGATCGAAGGAATATCCAGGGGAGCATTTATCTTCACTTCCTGGCCATCAGGGAGAATTCTCAGTACAAAACAGCTGTCCCTGGAAGCCCAGGACATGGTTCCGCCAATCCGCTGAACAAGGACGCTTACAGTTTCTCCGGGGATGTACTCTACTATTCCTCTGGAGCTTCCAGCCCAGGCATCGTTGTCCGGACCGCCTACAAACGTGGTTGCAATGGACCCGGTTATATTAACAGCACCCTCCACACGGACAAATTCATCCGCGACGGGTACATGCACTCTGTCTCCAAGGGAGAGTACAGGATTTGAAAGCATGCAGCCGTTCAGAAGAAACCTTGTTATATCGACCTCTGTAGTGTCACCATTCGAATGAACTATCTGAATAGAAGTCCAGCTTCCGGCAGCTGTAATGCCACCGGCAAGATCAAGCAGATCCGTCAGTCTGCTGGCCCCACTGACATCGTAGAGCCCCTGGTTGGTCACCTGACCCGAAAGGGGGACCCTGAACGTCCTGATAACGGCAAGTCCTGCCATTCCGCGGAGTCCGGGATATCTCGCGGTAAAACCGGCTTCGATAAGATCTGTTACCTCGCACAGTCGAAGCCCGGCAACAGACCAGGCTCCCGCTGAAGGTATGACGGCGTAGCCATCGGGTGTGACCGTCATGTAGAGAATGGATCCTGCCTCAGTTCCGGACAGTTCCGACGGAACCCCTCCCTGTATGGAAAACCAGAGAATATCTCCCGGTCCTACTACATACTCCAGAGGATCGATCTCCTCTATCATGGGCAGCGTCAGTGAAGGAATAAGCTCGGCAGATTCTCCGCTGGGGATCATCAGAAGTAGAAACAGAATAGTCATTATTACTCCGTCTAAAGAAGGCTTGCCACCATAAGGGCTTTTATGGTGTGTTTCCTGTTCTCGGCTTCATCCCAGACAACCGATGATTTGCCCTCTATGACATCCACAGTAACTTCATTACCCTTCACCGCCGGCAGGCAATGCATGAAGATAACTCCGGGATTGTCCGCCAGTTCCATCATATCGGAGTTGACCCTGTATGGTTCCAGAAGTTTCATTCTTTCCCCGGCTTTATCTTCTTCACCCATAGAAACCCATACATCGGTGTATATCACATCAGCTCCTGGTACAGCTTCTTCAAGCGAAGACGTTACGGTAATAGTCGAACCGGAATCATAAGCAATCTGTGATGCAGTATCAACAAGCTCCGATTCAGGAAAAAGAGAATCCGGTGCCAGAATAGTACAGTTCGCTCCCATTATGGCACATCCGACCATCAGGCTGTTTGCCATATTGTTTCTACCGTCACCCGCGAAAACGAGATTCAAACCTGCGAGATGTCCGAAATTCTCTTCCATGGTCATCAGATCCGCCAGAACCTGGGTTGGATGAAACATGTCGGTCAGTCCATTGAAAACCGGCACGCCTGAGAATGCAGCAAGTGTCTCCACGGTTTGCTGACTGAATCCTCTGAACATGATCGCATCGAACATCCTGCCGAGAACCCTTGCAGTATCCTCTATGCTTTCCTTTGCTCCGAGCTGAATATCTGAGCTTGAGAGAAATACCGGGTGACCGCCCTCTTCCCCGAATGCCGTTTCAAAGGCGCACCGCGTTCTTGTTGACCTTTTCTCAAAGAGCATGGCGAGGGTTTTCCCTCCGAACCTCCGGCTGGCCTGGAAGGCTACTCTTTCAGCTTTGAGCAGGTGAGAAACGTCAAGCAGGTATCGTATATCGTCACCAGAAAGATCCAGAAGTGTAAGCAGACTCCGGCCCCTGAAATTTACTGCCATAAAGCACCTCTTTCGATAATCGCTGTTAAGTACTATTGAAAAACAATTTGTATCGAGGGAATATACATTGAAAGGATGAACAAAAACAAAAGGGGCACGCATAATGCGTGCCCCTGATATCTCATCTGTTTTCTAGAATACGTAGTACACGCCTGCCAGAATCTGTCTTGGAGAATACGTGTGCCATCCGGTCCATTTGTAATCTATATCTCCAGCTACATCTTCTACAGTCGTCGTTACGCTTGCATAGCGGATTCCATACTCGGTGTAGAACGCAAGACGTTCTGCCCCGGGAATAGCGAAGTCTATCCTCATCAGAGGGGAAAGACTGTAGGTAGTGGTTTCGGGTTCGTCAACGCTGTCTTCCTCTCCGGTAGTCTTTCCGTAAAGGAACTGGGCACCGATGCTGAAGGTGGTGTTGGCTGGTGCTTCGAGAACGTAGTATCCGCCGCCGCCGAATACGTACATGGTTCCACTATAGTCTATTGCGTCAGGATCCGTTTCAAAGGAATAGGTTGAATAACCAAGCAAAGCCTCAACACGGATGGAGGGAGAGGCCATCGCACCAAAACGGAGCATATACATATCTTCTAACACTGGATCGTAAGTGGCATAGATACCAACCGGGAAATCAGTGTACTTGAAACCCAGGGAAAACCCGGCGAAGGCTGTACCGGCGAAGGCAAGAAGACATATCAGTAAAAAGACCCTTTTCATTATTCTCCTCCTCGTTTCAAGAGTGGCCTATTCCACCCTTGTAACAATAACTTAAATAAGTTAACACATTGCAGGTTCACTGACAAGGTCAAACGGTCAAAATTCCACGGCGGCATTCCAGAGCAGCATCATCGCAAGATCCCCCTTTTCCTCACAGCAGAGATCATCACTAAGAAGAATAAGTCCAAGCTCTCTTCCATCAGGAGATATGGCTATTAAAGCAAATGATTTACGTTTCTCTCCCGAATCCACCCAGCCGAACAGGTCCCAGCCCTCTCCAACGGATGACGCCTGTCCTTCTCCCATGTCGGGGTTTTCAAGCATTTCCATGACCGAAGGTATATCCATTCCTGAATGAATTATCATCAGCGCCCGCGCAATATCATCTGCCGTGCTTGAAGAAATGGTTTCAATATCCCGGGGGGTTCCTTTCGCGATACTGTCCACCTGCAGCATATCTATAGCATCTGCGAGAACGAATACTTCCGGAATTTCAAATGGAAAGACTCCATTTCCGGATAAAACTAAAGGGTTCCCGGAAGGAAGATCGATAACCAGTGCGCTGAGTCTGATCCCGGGCAATTCGCAAAGAGCGGGGATCGAAATTGGTACCGGTTGTGTTTCCTCTTCGGAATTCTGATCCGTACTGATTCCCAGGCTTCGGAGAAAAGAAGGAATCGACGCCGTAACCGGCATGACAAATTGAGCGAACATCACAAAACAGACAATAGCGGAAGTCCTGTTTTTCATATGCTCTCATGTATAACTGTGATCGTTCCCTCGCTGTAATCATGTACAGTGTTGCTTCCTTCAAAAAGCAGCACTCTGACATAGTAATCATCTTCAGGGAAGAGAGAACAATCCCAGAGGTAACCTGATGACTCAACGGACAGAGTATCGGATATCTGGATAAGGCCTGTTTCCGGATTGAGGTCTGTATCGACGAAAAGCAGTATTCCGGTGTTGGAATAATCAGGTGCTGAAAGTACCCATTTGATTATATAGCTCAGGTCTGACTGCACCCCTCCTGCAGGGGGATGGGTAACCGTTATTGAAAGACCGGGTCCCCACGGATCACTGCAGGCAAGAAGAAGAAATAAGGCCAGCATCAGAAACGTCTTCATGATCGATCTGTCAGGGCCTCGAAGAGGGTTCTGAATCCGCTGTCCACATCCTCCGGGTCCTCAATCCCTTCGGTCAGGACAACAACGCCAAGGTCGGAGCCAAGGGGTCTGACAATGATGATGAACAGGTGGCGCCACTCCTCTGTATCGTCGATCCATCCGTAGACGTTGTTCCCAAGTCCAAGTGTTTCCCTGTTGTGATCAGAAAGAGGGGGGTTTGCTCCTATGTTTGCAACATAGGGACTGGTGAAATTGTCGTAGATGATACTAAGGAATGCAAGACCGTCATTTGCGGTGATATAATTCGGGTCCACCTGCGGGCAATCCGGATAGAAAAACTGTACCCCGTTAACAACGGTTCCGGTGAATCCTTCCTGTTCGATCCAGTCGGCAACCCGCTGCTCTCCCATGGTGTACAGCACGTTCTGGCAGGTGCCGCGTCCTCCCTGCTGAGACCAGTGAAGTTTTTCCCAGAAATGCTCGTTCCTTGCTATAAGGGAATCAAGATGCAGCACTCCCGCACTGGACATCTCAATACCGCATGCGGTCAAGGGAAGGTGTGGTGATTCCATATGAAACTGCCTGTTCCCGTTCAGAGTTTCCGATTCCCCCGTGTTCAGTTCTATAACTCCGATCCCCCAGACTCCACCGTACTGGCTGCTGATCCCGTCGAGGATATCGCCAAGATCAGCGGGCAGAGCTGCCGCAGCTGATGTCACCATGGCTCCTGTTACGGTGAACATTAAAGCAAGCACAATGACCACGGGTGAACAAATAAACGAACGGTACATATTCAGTCCTCCATATTGAAAGGGGGGAGCGCTGAGCTCCCCCCCGTGTTGTCTCTCGAGACCTTTTCTAGTTGCTTGTGAAGAGAGTAAGGCCGCCTGTCTGGATCTCATAGCTGAAGCTGACCATTGTGCCATTGAGAGTAGCAGGGTCAGGTGTAACAACTATGTTGTACATTTTGACGTAATGTCCGTTTTCCAGATAGAGGAATACCCTTACATCACCTGTGTAGAGGCCGTAGTTCACGAACCATTCTCCGGCGGGGTAGAGTTCGCAGTAACCGGCGGCTGCAGGCTCTGCCATGTGGGTTTCAGCGCCGTTTCCGAAACTGCCATAGTCACCCGAGTAAAGCCTTACGGTGTCATCACCGGCAATTGGTGCTTCCTCATCGAAAGCGTAGATGTCCTGGTAGAATGAGCCGGAAGCTGAACCGGTCTGACCGGATGTTACGCCGAAGATGAAGCCGCTGTGAGTGGATTGTTCGCTGTAGTTGTCATAGATGGTGTAAGTTTCTGTTATATCATTTGGCATCGTATCTACCGGGTCGGAGTAGTCGGACGAGGTGTTGGTTCCCTCGTAGGCCATCACTGCGTAGTATCCCGCAGAAGAAGCTGTATGGGTGACGTGAGTTGCGGTAACATCGTCTACTTCTGCCCAGTCGGCTAATTCTGTCGCGCGGAAATAAACGTAGTATCCGTCAACATCGTCAACCGCGTCCCAGGAAAGCTCAACATCCCTGCCCTCGGAAGCGGGATCCATTACCAGCCCTGTTACAACTTCCAGTGTACCACTGGGAGTAGAAGGGTCGTCTCCTGCGCAGCCAGCCATCAGTACGATTCCAGCCACAAGAACAATAAGTCCAAGTTTTTTCATGGATTTTCCTTTCTGCTTAAGTTCACGTTCAACTGTATTCACTCACGATAGCAAAATAAACCTGCATAGCCACTATGTCAATTAACCTTACTGTTTTCATTCACCACTGCTCTCTTCCTCCTCTGAAGTGTTTTCTTCAATGAGCCGGAGTGCTCGCTCGGCCGCGGACCTCACATCGAGAGCAGGGTCCCCTATAAGTACCTCCAGAGTTTCAAGAGCACCGGCATCGCAGATCTCTCCTGTTGAGACAGCAACCTCCCGCCTTACTCTGCCGGCGGAATCCACTGCCAGAGGCAGGATGACAGGCAACGATTCGGGATTTCCGATTGTTCCCAGCGCTTTTACGATGCCTGGTATCAGGCGTGTTGAGGTGCTGTCGCGGGGACACTCCAGCAATCGCTCAAGCGGAATTCTCGCCCTTTCGTCCTCCAGTTTTCCGAGAAAATGAATCAGATTTCCTCCGTTTCTTGCGGGTATGCTGTCAATTCTATTCAGCACATCCAGCATAAGTTCCATGGAAATGTCGATATTTTCAGTGAATACCCTTTCCATAGCCCGGACCGCAAGCCCGCTGAGAGTTCCCATATGATTCTCGATCAGATACCTTGCCGCCTCTTCCCCCCGCGATGCCAGCTCCTCCCGGTGGGCGTTCACCTTATCATTGTTGGGACCAACAGCCCATTCCGAGGCAACCGAGAACAGCGAATCCAACTCAAGCGATCCGGGGTCACCGACGGGATCCTGTGGATTCAGCCCCCCCGGTGTAAGGTTCGGAAGATCGACACCAACCCCGTATTCATTTGAAAGCCACCTGGTTGAGTCGGAGCCGGAACCCAGGTAGATGTCATGGTCGGCAAGATCAATGAACACTCCTGCGCCGGACGATCCTCTTGCCCAGCGGGCTTCACCCTGTCCTCCACCCCGTGCGCAATAGGTATCGTCCCCCGAAAGGTCGATGAAGATAGACGCGGAGTTGGTCAGGGACAGAGATTGTCCCCCATCGGAACAGTACCAGTCATTCCCGCCGCCGTCAAAAAGAAACCCCGTTGAAAGATCGTGCGCGCTTCCCTGGGCAGGCCCGTTTCTCGAGAAGTAACTGTCGTCACCATCACCGTCCCACAGACAGCCGGATGCCAGGTGTATACCGGACCCCTGGCTGTACTGGGCTGCTATATAGGTGTCCTGCACCCCCTGGTCGTACAGCATGCCGAGACTGTAGAAGTATGAGCACCCCTGGCCGAATACTTCGGCTCTGTAGGTATCATTACCTTCACCGAAATCCGCCATAAGCCCCGTGCCCCCGGCTATCAGGGGTCTCAAACCCATCCCGAAACCCTGTGACATGGCCTGGTTATCATCCGGCAGCAGTGGTTCATGGGAGTATCTGAATCCGGCAAGTGAGCAGTCGCTGCCATCCATATCGACCAGAATTCCAGTGCCGGATGGTCCTCCGAAACCCTGTCCGAACATGTCAACCTGCCTGAAATCATCTCCTGAACCATCGTACAGAATCCCCATACCCAGACAGCCTGCTCCCTGGCTGAAGGTTCCTCCCCTGAAATAATCTTCACCCTGAAGATCAATGAGAAATCCCAGGCCCATCAATCCTGCCCCCTGAGAGAAGTTCTCCGCTCTGTAGGAATCATTCCCTGCAAGGTCTATCACTCCGCCGAGCCCCATAAGGCCGCATCCCTGACTGACCGGCGAGGTGCTCGAATAGGAATCATTCCCCTGGAGGTCGATTATCACCGCTATTCCTTTTCCGGCAGGTCCTGAAGCTCCGCCTGTACTTTCTCCGTAAAAGTCGTTACCTCCGATATCGATGATCAGCTCAAACGGGCAATCCTCAGTGTATACGTTATCTCCTGCCCCTCCTACGACCCACCTTACAGGACCATCGAAACAGAATGAAGCTGTAGTTCCGAAAACACCAGGAAGAGTAACGGACAGTTCTTCAGGCCATTGCGCACCTTTAAGGCTCTTTGCTGCAATCACGAGTTCGTCGACAGGAACGGTGACTTCGAAATGGCACCTCTCAAAAAGAGCGGCAAGGGTGTCCATCTCCATATCTCCAACGGGAAAAGGTTCCATGTTCCAGCTTTCGATAACCGAATCCCACTCAAGAGGATCGTGTTCGTTGAGCCAGATAGCGGGAATTACAGCTGCAAGTGAATCCACCGTCTCCTGCCCCATATCTGCAATCCCCTGCTGTATCATGGAATCGGCTTCAACAAGCAGGTCGACGATCACCACAAGTCCCTGAATGCCTGCTTCATCCGGTTCTAAAAGCCTGTAATCTGTCAATAAATCGAGGTGTTCCTCAAGAATAACCGGTATTTCTTCAACGTGCTGAATTGCTCTTAATACTGTTGAGTCAGCAAGATGGACCCCGGTTGCCCAGTGTCTGTCAAAATCAAGCTGCTCTCTCGTCAGGTTCAGTGTATCCATGGCCAGCTTCATGGCCGAGTCCGCCTCGGAGGGCCACGGTTCTCCTGGCTGCAGCCCGGAAATCGTCAGTGTGGAAATTATCATTATAAGTGCTGTCATTTAGGCTGCCTTTCGTATGCTTTTCGAATACTCTCCGTATGACAGAAATAATATATGCTGACCGCTGCGGAAGTCATCCTGTTTGACGCAGAAATCAATCGTTAATAAGTTCTGCTTCAGGATTGGGGGTGGTTCTTTGAAACCAGCAGAGATAACCTGCCGCGGCCTGGCTGCCATCAGAAGCAGCAGGCCCATGATTCATCATATAACAAATACCGTGGTGATGAATTTCACCGCAAATGTAACACTGTGCCTTGGAGCGGCACCCGTAATGGCGCCCTGTATCGAAGAATCCTCAGAAATGGTTCGTTTCGCCGGGGCGCTGCTTCTGAACATCGGCACTCTTGACCCGGACCTCGTAAAGAGCATGCTGGCGGCGGGTAAAGTGGCTAACGAGTTCGGAATACCTGTTATCTTCGATCCGGTTGGCGCGGGTGCCACAGGACTCAGAACGGATTCCGCAAAAACGATAACCGATGAACTTGATATCGCGATCATCCGGGGGAATGCCGGTGAGATACTGGCTCTTTCAGGCGAGGGAGGAAAAGTCCGCGGAGTGGATTCCATGGATTCGGTTGAGAACCGTGTTGACCTTATTTCTTCGTTCGCAGCCGAATCGGGCAGTGTTATCGCGGCTACGGGTGTGCGGGATATCGTCACCGATGGAGAACGAACAGCAAGGATCGACAACGGCCATTCATTAATGGGAAACGTTACGGGAACGGGTTGCTCCGCTTCAACTTCTGTGGCCTGTTTCGCGGCAGCGATGGAAGATCCGTTCCACGCGGCGCTTGGCGGGCTTGTTGCCATAGGCATCGGGGGAGAGAATGCCGCTGAAGCATGTGCAGGCCCCGGGACTTTTGTCCCATGTTTTCTTGATTCTCTTTCAGCTCTGAACTGCGAAATCATCGAAAGCCGCACCAGGGCCGTCTTACTCTGATGAATCCCCGTCAGCTTTCGCTGTATCTTGTAACCGATCCGATCCTGTGCGGCAGCAGGGGGGTGGAGGAAACCTGCAGGCTTGCCTTAAAAGCAGGGGTCGGCGCTCTGCAGCTCCGTGACAAGAATGCCACCACGCGGGAGCTGATCAACATGGCTGTTATCCTGCGAAATCTCTGCAGAGTGCACGACGCGCTGTTTATCGTGAATGACAGAACGGACGTTGCCATGGCAGCCGGAGCCGACGGAGTACATCTTGGTCAGGATGATATGCCTGTTTTCATGGCCAGAAATATTCTGGGGCCGGAAGCCGTGATAGGAGTATCTGTAAGATCTCCTAAAGAGGTTGTATCAGCATGGAGAGAGGGGGCAGATTATCTGGCGGCGAATCTTGTCTTTCCCACGGAAACGAAGACCGATCTGGGCGAACCTCTTGGAACGGAAGCCATAACGGAACTTAAGAAGGCTTCTCCTCTGCCTCTGATTGCCATAGGGGGGATAAATCCATCCAACGCGGATATAGCGCGTAAAGCAGGTGCTGACGGTATCGCAGTTGTGTCGGCTATCATGGCCGCTGAGGATGTGCAACAGGCTGTCGCTCGGCTTTTGGGGACGTAGCACACTTCTTCAACTTATGGATGTTATTAATCAAGATGTTATAGTTTAAAATCGATTCCAGGGAGGTAGCTGTCCGGAGAGGTTACCGGATCCTGAACCCATCCATTCTCAAGCCCCAGTTCTTCAAGCATTTCCACCGCTTCCATGTATTCTTCCGGTCTGAGTTTCCTCGATAGCGGAGGGTAATTGCGGGCATTGTGGGCTGGATAGTACTGGGACATCAGGCTTACAAAGACTCCTCTGCCGAGTTCTCCGGCTATGAATCGGAGCACATCCTTTGTTCCTGCGATACCGCCGGGCAGCACAAGTAGACGGATTATCAGTCCTCCTGCAGCCGTTCCCGAAGCATCGATCCGGAGGGTTCCCACCTGCCTGTACATCTCCCTGATGGATTCCATGGCGGTTCCGGGATAATCGGGAGTATCGGAATAGGTACTCGCGTCTTCGCTGCTCCAGTACTTGAAATCGGGAAGGTATATATCCACAAGACCATCAAGCAGCGACAGCAGTTCCATGGAATCGTACCCGTTGGTGTTGTAAATGACAGGCAGGCTGAAGCCTTTCGCAGCTGCCAGGCTCAGGGCTTCGAATATCTGAGGAGCGTAATGCGTAGGAGATACGAATCCCGCTGTGGGGCATCCCTGTTTTTCAAACAGAAGCAGTTCTTCGGCAATCTTCGCTGCGGTAACGCCCCACTCTGAAGCGGTATTGCCATCAGGCTGACTGATGCTGTGGTTCTGACAGAAGACGCATTTCATGTTGCATCTCCCCATGAAGATATTTCCCACACCGAAGCCCCCGGTAAGAACAGGCTCTTCTCCCCTGTGCAGACAGGACGAGGCTACGCAAGGGTCTTTTCCGGCTCCGCAGTAACCTGTTTCTCCGGCCATCCGATTTACTCCGCATCTTCGGGCACATAGCCTGCATTCATAAAGCAGCCTCTTCAATTCATGGATCCTTGCGGTAAGTTCTCCCTTTTCGTGCAGCTTCAGGTATCCCGGCAGGTATTTCATTCCATTTCCGCTGCAAGGACCAGTCTGTAGAGCCTGCTGTCTCTGAGAAGATTTTCGTGTGTATCAAAAGCCTTCATCTCTCCTTCATGAACGAAGATCACCTTTTCACTCCTTCTGACAGTTGCCTGTCTATGGGATACTACAAGTATGAGAGCGTCTTTTCTGGCCTTCGAAAGCTCCCGCCAGAAGGTCTCTTCCTTTTCCGCATCCAATGCGGCCGTACAATCATCGAAGAGGAACAGCGAGGGTTTCCCGGCAAGGGCACGCGCAATTGCGATCCGCTGCTTCTGCCCGCCGCTTACACCAACACCGCTCTGACCCAGTACTGTTTCCACACCTGCTTCAAGTTCAGTTCCGTCCAGACCGGCTATTCGCAGTGAATCCGATACAACTTCGTCAGAAATGTTCCTGCCTAATCTGACATTTTCTCCAACCGATTCACTGAAGAGAACGGATTCCTGAGGTACATATCCGGTTTCGGTGATAAGGTATTCATCAGACAATTTGTCCAGATCCGTTCCGTTGTAGGATATTCTTCCCTCGGTACATGGAAGCTGGCCTGTGAGCATTTTCAGTATAGTGGATTTCCCGCTTCCCACCTCACCTACAAGTGCGAACATCCCCGGACCGGTAAGATGGATATCAAGCCCTTTAACCCCTGCCTCGGTTCGAGAGTATCTGAAACCTGCCGATTCAAGTTTCAGGCTTGAGACGGCTCCTTCACCTTCGATGCCTTCCCTTGCGGGAGCATCGGGGAATTTGAGTATTTCTTTCTCTCTGTCAATTGACGTGAAAGCCTGCCTGGACGTAACAAAGAGGTTGGGAATGTCCATCATCGGCGCCAGGAGCATATCCAGATAAACGTAGAAAGCGTAGAATTCACCTATTCCGATCCGGTTCCATATAACGAAGATTCCTCCGACACACATGACCGTTACTTTCCCAACCTGACCGATAACACTGTAGACTCCATGAAGAATCATCACAAGTCTGGTTATGGAGAGGTCTATATCCAGCCTTTCGTCAAGCAGACCTCGAAGCCTTCCTGACTGTCCTTCCTCGGCATTGTAGGCCTTGATGATGGGAATACCGGCAAAAGTACTGTCCAGAAGGTTGCTTGTATGGCTTGTGGCCCTTCTGCTTTCCTCAACCCTTCCGCCCAGTCTGTTCTCGACCCGCGTAAATATCAGGAACATCACCGGAAGGGGTACCAGTGCTATCAGTGTCAGTTCCCAGCTCATGATGAACATCACTCCCAGGCAGAATACCAGTCTTGATGATGATTCAAGCGCTCTGAAAACCGCGGAGCAGCTGAACCAGGCTATACGCGGATAATCTACGATATCATCGGTAAGCCTTGTTGTAAGATCTCCCGGTCTGAATGTATTCCAGAACCTGTAGTCCTTTTTCATCAGATTGGCGAAAACACTGTCTCTGATATCGCGGCCGATCTTGCTGTTCAGCCATGCTCTTGCCCCGGGGTACAGCCCCGCGATGAATCTGGCAAAGGCCAGTACAGCAAGGATTATTACTATCTTTCTAAATTCGCTGCTACTTCCAGCTTCGCCCAGAACCTGATGTACATGATCCAGCAGATAACGGAAGACCAGGGGGAAGCTCAATGCTACTGCACTCGAAATCAGAGTGAAGAATACCAGCACTGCAAGGTGTTTCTTATGGGGTTTCCAGAAATCCATTATCCACTTCAGATATTCCCTGTACTCAGGCATTTGAAACCCCCTGCAGCTGCAGACGGCATAGACCGGCATAAATGCCTTCATGCCTCAGGAGCTCTTCATGTGTTCCCTCTTCCGCTATTACCCCATGCTGCACAACCAGAATATTCGAGGCATGAGTAACGGTACTCAGTCGGTGAGCGACCACCAGCGCGGTCCTGTTCATTACTATAAGATCCGTTGATCTCTGTATCCGTTTCTCCGTGCCGGGGTCGACAGATGAAGTGGCTTCGTCAAGGACAAGTATCTCAGGCTCGCTCAGGATAGCTCTGGCATAATTGATGAGCTGCCGCTGACCCATAGAAATATTCAGGCCGCCTTCGCTGATGCTGCCATCCAGTCCATCCGGAATGGCTTCCAGAATATCTTCAGCTTCTATGTGTTTCAGTGCTTCTCTCTGGCTGGAAGCGGATATTCCTTCCCTGAAAACCGTAAGGTTCTCGGAAAGGGTTCCCGAAAAAAGATTTACATTCTGCAGAACCAATCCCAGTCTGCTTCTCCAGACACTCAGACGGAACTCCCTGATATCGATCCCGTCGATGGTGATGCTTCCTTCCGTGGGCTCGTAGAATCTCATAAGCAGGCTTACAATTGTGCTTTTTCCTCCTCCGCTGGAACCCACGAGAGCAACCATACTGCCCCTGGCGACTGTAAAGCTGACATTCTTCAGAACCCATTTCCCTTCGGGATATCTGAACCATACGTTTTCAAAGCGGATCTCTTTCCATCCGTCAGGGAAATCTCCATCATCCAGATGCCCATCCGGAGTAAGGGTCTCCGTGGCAAGAATATCAAAGAGCCTCTCCGCGGAAGCTGCTGCCCGCTGAACCATATTAAGTGTCTCGGAAAACATCACAACCGGTCCAAAGAGGCGCCTGGTATACTCAACGAACATGACTACCGTACCTACACTTACCGTACCGGAGATAACTCCGGCCCTGCCGGAAAGAAGAATAACGATAACAGCAAGGATCTCGCAGCTGCCAAGGAAACTCCAGAACCCGTACTCCCAGAAATAGGCTTCAACTTCCCGGTGCAGAAAGTTCTCCCCCTCGTCATGAATCTTCCGCGATGCCATCCCTGTTGCGCCGAAAACCTGAAGAATCGGAACAGACCTTACATATTCGGCTATGAACCCGGATATCCGGGCGTAGGCTGACCTGACCCTTCTGTAGAGTATCCTCATTCTTTTCAGAACAGGCACAGTCAACAGAACCACAGGTAATAGAAGAAGTACTATCCATTTTGTTATAGCCGCATCCGCTGCCAGCATTATTCCAAGGGTCCCGCAGACCATGGCAACGTTTCTGAGCAGTGCCATTGAAACATCGCTGAACAGCATCCGAACCCGTTCGGAATCGCTTTCAACCCGCGCCATGAGTTTCCCGGTGGGATTCCTGTCGAAGAAAGAAAGGGAAAGGGAGAGCATATGACGGAAAACCTTCTCCTTCAGGTCCCTTACCACCGAAAGCCCTACTTTTGTTGTGATCATCACCTGCAGATAGGACATCACCATGGCAAATGAGAACGTTCCTGCGAACAGAAGGGAGTAGAAAACAATGTCCCGCACTGATTTGTTCGGAATCGCTGTATCAATTACCATCCGCAGGATAAGGGGTCCTGCAAGCTCTCCCGCAACGCCCAGGAACAGCAGAACAGCTGCAACGGCAAAGGACTTTTTGTGCGGCTTTAAGAAGGGATAGATCTTCCTTAAAACACCAAAAGTGGATGTTTTCCGGAGCGAAGAATCTTCGTATGTGTCTTCAAATTGAAAGTGCATCTCATTATTCCTGTAAAAACCGGGTTATCCCGGGATCAATATCTGTTCTTGAAACTGATTAGAATCTGCCCGTTTCGGGCAGGAGGTTTCGAATTACTGAAACAGCCTTTTGATCTTAGTCATAATGGTGCCCTTCGATTGAGTAAGGGATTTTATATTCACTTTTTTCAGAATGTCAAGTAACGAAAGAGCTTACAGAATTTGATATAAATATTATTATGACTATACAATACTAAATTGGTATTATTGTAGAAATTCAAGGTCCGTCCCCGGCGTAGCGCTTTACGAGAGTGACAAGCTCCGGAAGCATTTCGGGATCACCGATGAGGACCCCCGTGGGACCCGGTCTGTCTTCAAGAACAAAGGTTATCTCATCATTCACCAGGGATTCAAGTCCTGCATTATCCCCTTCAGAACGACCTACAAGGCCCACGGTATCGTCTGAGAGCCTGAACATCCGACCGTGTCTTATCAATCTGGCATTCCCTGAGGTGAAAAGACCAGGAATGCTCATTAGAATCTTCAGTCTGTCACAGTAATTTGGATCGGTGAGCAGGCATCCTCCTCCTGGATTGATGTAACGGATCCCATATTCCTCCGCGAGCCGCATCTGAGGTTTTCTGCTTCTTCCGGAAAAGCTCAGCAGCAAGTCCCTGTCAATCAGCCCCATCCGTTCGGGACCGGTTATTCTGAGAAGTTTCGCCGAAAGTGGGCGGAGCAGCATATCCTGATACCCTGATAACCTGGCAACCCGGTTAAGGGAGTTCTTGTTCTGCGACATTGGCCGCTGTCCGGCTACTTCCCCGGAGAAGATGAAATCGTAACCCTCTTCTTCGGCAATTCCACCAAGTATCCGGAACATACCTGCATGACAGTCTATGCAGGGATTGAGGTTCTTGCCGAATCCACTGAGTGGTTTGTGCAGCAGACCCATTATCTCACCGGTATAATCGATCTCCCTCCAGGGGAGATCAAGCTGTTCAGCACCGCGGCAGCCTGATTCGGAAGAGAAAAAAGGGCTGGTGAAAGTAGCAAGTTCCACGTCGATACCCTGAGATTCAAGCAGAAGAGCTGCCAGCATCCCGTCCAGTCCTCCTGAAAACGCTCCGAGTGCTCTTATGCCCACTTCGTGTGCCTGCCCTCCACGATTCTCCACCTTTTACTTAAAGCCAGTTTTCTCAATTTCCTGTCAGGGCAAACGGCAACGGAACGGCCGCTCTCTCTCATTATGAACCTGTCGCTCCAGGAATCTCCCGCGGATGCACAATTCTCCGGGAGCACCCCTTTCTGCTCACAGATTCTCCGCATCAGTACCACCTTGTTCATTCCCCAGGGACGCAGGCCGTTCAATTGCCCTGAGAATTTTCCGTTCAATATCTCCGGGACACTTGCCTGAACGTAATCAACGGGGATTTTCTCAGCTATGCCGGACGCGATGTATCTCAGTGAGGCGGAAAGAAGGACCGTTTCGCATCCCGCATTCTTCAGTTCGTGTATAGACTGCAGCGTCCAGTCGCGGATAGAACTCTTCAGAAGGATGTCCGAGCAGTCTTTCGCTTCCCGTTTTATCACTTCGGGAGGAATACCTGTAAGATAATTTCTGTTCCATCCCTTTCCCTCACGGATCGTCTTTCCAGGGTGGAGAACATAAAAGGAAAGAAATCTGAGGAAAGCTGCCGGAGCCAGTATCCCTTTTTTAACAAGATGTTTCAGAAAGTACTTCTCCGAAGATATTGACAGAAGTGTTCCATCAAGATCCACAAAGTACATCCGGGGAACGGCCCCGTCGGTCAGTCTTACAATATCCACGGGCAGTCAGTTTCCAGGATGCATGCTATACCAGCGGCGGCGCTATCCTTACTCCGCGACCTGAACCCGGCGTATTGTCGAACACAGCGGTGACATGAACCAGAATCCCTGGATACAGCCTCGGAAAATCTCCGTGAAAGAGGGTGTGGGCCATATTAGTATACTTCACGATATCAACCGCATAATCTCCAGCTTCGGTATCACCTGGAGCCACAAGCTGACCAATGCCTCTGACCTCGTATGACTTGTTATCCAGGAACACGAGTGATGTTGTAGGGCGTTCCATAAGATTGATGAAAGTGTGGGTTTCAAATTCCTGGGTGCTGTAAAGTTCCAGGGAAATCATTTTCGTCAGGTCGAAATTTGCGGCATCCGAATAGAGATCTGTGAGATACTGCAGTCTCGGACCCATACCACCGGACATTAACTCTTCCATCCGGGCAAGAAGGTCCTTGATGATCAACCTCCTGGGACACAGACCCATCCCCTTGAAAGCGTTGTTTATCTCCAGTCTGCTGTCCGCCCTGCTTCCACCCCAGGTCGCCATCGCCGCATTGTGAGGCCCCGCAAGGGAAGGGGGAGAACCTCCCTCTCCGCTGAACATCAGGGATATGTTCTCAAGCACTTCCAGGCGGGCGGAAAGGTTCCAGTCCATAAAAGGCTGAGGCAGCTCTAATGTACGGAATTCCTCCCATCTTCCATCAATGAACGCCCTGACAATTCCCTCAGCTTCCCTCGAAGCGTCAACTGTATCCTGTTTGAACGTACCCTCTGTCCAGAATTCTTCCATTCCCTGTTCCCACTCCCCGGCAAGTGCTTTTCCGGCAAAGGAAGAAAGAAAATCGGCTCCTCCCAGTTTACCGGCCTTTCCCAGAAACTGTCTTCTGTTGAGTTTTTTTTCGGAATCATCATTTTTTTTACTCAAGTTTCTTCCTCCTGCCATCCTTGTACTGCGCTCTACGCAGTATATTATTGTTTCTCAGACAGGAGGAAGATTGTCCAAAATTCTCGATGCCGCAAGTGCCTGTGATTACGATGCCCTTACTGACCTTTGGATTGAAACCCTCGACGGCGATACCTCGTACGATGAAATGATCGCCGCCTTCTCTATTCTTCTTAATAATGGAGAGGATGACCTCGCCGCAGAACTTCTTGAATTGATAATTACCGAGAAGGAAATCGATGCTGAAGATATTTTTTCGAATTTTCTATTCAAAGCGGCGGAATTATTCCGGAGATCAGAGCCTTTAAGGAAAGCTCTTGTTGAAGTGCTCAGGGATGAAAACCTGATGTTTCAACCCCTGGAGCAATTTCTGAAACTCAGCGGACTCAAGAAAGAAAATACCGATGTGCAGTCGTCATGGCAGGTATTCAAATCGCTCATGAAGTACAGAAAAGACGGCTATCTGTACCATGGCACCTTCGGTGTCGGACAGATAACAAGAATGAGCCGAACTCATGTAACTATCGATTTTAAGACGGCTCAGAACCATGACATGAAACTGAATGTCACCCTTGAATCCACAAGACCGCTGGCTTCCAATTCCCTTGCGGTCCTCTCCTGGAGAAATCTGGATGAATTTTCCCGTCTTTTCAGGGAATCTCCTTCCGAGTTTCTTGAAAGACTCGCTGCAGAACCACTGGAGAATCCAGGTGAGATATGCATCCAGGACCTGCCCGCTTTTTTCTCCGGCTCCGAATTCACAGTGGGCGAAGCATGGAAAATTCTCAGGAAAACATCGGCTTCAACCGAGGGATTCGTTGATCTTGGTGACCGTATCGCACTTATGGATGAAAATGTGGAGTTCCTTGAGAGGGTAAGGAAGATCATCAACAGGCGGAAAGTACCTGCCCGAGAAAAAGTGAAAGAGGTTCAGGCTCTTCTGAAATCCTGCTGCAGCACCCCCCCGGATGGATTGACAGAACTGCTGAATGATGTGCGCAGCTCTGCAAGCCCTGAAACAGGCTCTCTGTTTGAACTTTCCTGGATCCTCAGCAACAGAGGCACGTCCGGCAATTTCACGGATATTAAGCACGATCTACTGGAACACACCGCCGCCAGAGGGGAGAGAGCCCTGGGAGAAATCCGTTCTGCGGCATGCAGGAAGGATTATCTTGAGCTCTTTTTCTCAGACCAAACCGAACGAGTGGAAAAAATAAGGTTGCTCTCGGGACTCAGACGTCCGCTCTGGGAACATGCAGCTGCCTTTCTGGAGAGATCCGACCCCGAGCTTCTTTCGGAGTGCATGGGTGATTATCTCTCAAAGCCATCGAAAACTGACAGATTCCTCTGGACCCTTACATTTCTTGCTTCACGCGGGGATCAGTGGAATGAAAGCCTTGGAGATAATCAGACGGGTCTCTTCCTTGATAACCTGATATTCTCAAGCGCTGATACACAGAAGAAGGTGATCGGTCTTCTTATGGGTACCCTGAGACCGAAGCTTGACGCTTACCTCTCCTCACTTGATACAAGAAAACTCAGTAACTACCATGATAGTTTCAATACGAGCGCCACAGCTCAGAATGAGGGACTTTGTCTCCTTGTGCTAAGGGAGATATCACGCAGAAAAAGTTCCTCCATTGGAAAACCTGCGAAGAAGCATTTCTGGGAATCGGATGCACTTTTCTCAAGCCCCGAAGCCATCGAACAGCTGGAAACCGACATCCTGAGGCTGAAGCAGAAAGAGATACCAGCCGCAGCCGAAGCCATAGGAGTGGCCGCCTCCCACGGAGACCTTTCGGAGAATGCGGAATACACCGCGGCGATAGAAAAGAGAGATCTGCTGCTGGATAAGATTAACAGATGGAATAAGGAACTTCAGAGGTACCGGGTTTATCCGCAGGATGAGATCAATCTGGACATTGTCAGCCCGGGTATAAGGGTACAGATCCAGGAAAGCGGCGGAGCGGAAACGGTGCAGATAATTGATATTGTAGGCCCGCTGGATGCGGATCCGGAAAATGGAAGAATCAACTACCTGGCGCCCCTCGGGAAAGTTCTTCTGGGAAAAACCCTCGGAGATATGGTGGTACTTCCCGGGGATAACAATAGAGAGTGGAGAATCGCTTCCCTTGAAAAACTCAGACTGGTTTAATCTCAGGTGGCCTGTAGCCATATTTTTTTACTATCAGAGCGTCCCTGTTACCTACCAGATCTGAGGAAGCTCTGTCATAATAAAAGGAATAATCCTTCTTTCTGGAAGAAGGGTTGGTTCTGTTCATCGCAACGATTTCATTTCTCGAACGGGGATCGATATTGATTCCCGCAGTTTCAAGCAGCTCCAGGATTCCATCAGTCAGTTTTTCCGTCTGTAGCATGTGCTGGACGATATTCAGCTTACGATCTGCCTCCTGGAGCGTCTCCTGGTCATGGACGCTTCCATTGTAAAGATGCTCCACTGTGCGGTGGAATAACCAGCAGTATCGGTAAGTATAGAAACCGGCAAACCGGCTTAAAGAAGATCTTCCGAAAGACTCTCCGAGCTCCCGGCTCCTCTGTGGATCCAGCAAGGCTGTGAGCCACCGCCTGAACAGAGCAGGTGATGAAGAATCTGAGTAGGTCTCGCGCCAGGGTCGGCGGGAGCGCAGAAATTCGTGCATGAAGTTAGACATACCCGTGAGGAGCGACTTCCGGTAGCCATGGCCAAGGATTTGCCTTGGACCGGTCAGCCTGTCAAAAAGTACACCTTCACCGTCACATCCGTACGCCCAGACGGATACGTACCAGTCCCAGGGATTCCTTACAGAGGCAGCTACGATACGATCGCTGCTCAGAATAGATTCGGGAAGCCTCCCATGCATTTCCCCCTGCTGACCGGGGCAGGTCATTTTCAGCGCTCGTAATACGTGAGAACTGCCCGTTTTCTGGAGCCGCAGATAGGCGATCCTGTCAGTAATGTAGATTTCTTCCTCCGCTCTCAACATCGCTCATGCAATACATGATTCAAGTACCATCGCTGAATATATTTTTCAAAATCTCCCTGAACCGCTTCCTCGAAATCTCAACAGAATAGTTTTCCATAACCCACTCCCTTGCCCTCCGCCGCCTTGGTTCAAGTTCCCTCCACTTCCGGGCAGTTTCATCAAGTCTGTCCGCAAGTTCACCGGGAGTAGAAAAAGTATCAACAAGCTCGGGAGCTTCCCTGACTATGTGCGTATACGGCTTGACAATTGTATGCATTCCGCAGGCCAGGTACATGTTAACCTTCATCTGATATACTACCCTGTCACGCCTGATCAGTGTCGCTACACCTACCTGATACTGACCTGAAAGCTGTCCCAGCTGCAGCCTCGGAATCGGTTTCAGGCAGCGAACCTTTCCTCCTGTGCTGCGGCAGCTTTTCTCGATTCTCTTTCTTGAAGGACCGGTTCCTATGATATCCCCTTTCATACTCCTGGAAAGGCATATTCCCTCAATGAAAAGATCTGGTTCATGCGCTTCATTTATACTGGTAAGGAGTAAAGCTCTTTCAGGTTTTACGGCGGGAGCGAAACTGAAGCGTGACAGATCCTGATTATGAGGAATCACTTCCACCCCCGGGATATCCGCGCCGGGAGTAGCTGTGGAAAAGAGGGCTCCCGCGAGCAGATTCTCCAGTGGAGCACCTATTACAGCAGGCTCCACCTTTCTGTGAAACCTCATGGCGTACGGTAAACCGGTTTTCTGTATCGGGAAACCCATGGCTTCATCCAGGCACATGACAAAATCAGCGTCGAATTTTCTGAAAGCCCACTTTACAGCGGATGGAATAAGAGCTTTTCTTAGCAGACCAGCAAGGCGGTCTGGAAGCAGAGATGCCTTGCTGTCTACCCGCCCAAGACCCAGCCCCAGATATGTTACACCTTCCATGCTGTGCAGACCTGGCTTCACATCGGATATGACGTACATGGACTGATGACTGTCTTCGAGCAGGTCAAGGGTTGTTGTCCATCCTCCGGAGTATCCCGGAATAGTTCCTGTGGAAGCTATCAGAATTCTCATTCAGATCTTCTCTTTCAATATTGCCTGCCTGTATACTTCAAGAGTTCTCTCTGCGGTTACCTCCCAGCTGAACTCGCTTGCCCTTTGCAGTCCCTTTGCGCGCATCAATACCCTTTTTTCTTCATCATTGGCAAGGGTACTGATGGCATTGGAAATACTTTCCGTTGACCGGGGATCAACCAGCAGTGCAGCATCTCCGGCAATTTCCGGCATCGATGCGGCATCTGAAGTTATTACAGGGGTGCCACATGCCATTGCCTCAAGGATGGGAAGACCGAATCCCTCGTAAAGGGATGGATATATGAAAACCTCTGCAAGCGACAGAAGAGCGGGAATATCCTCTTTATCAACGAACCCTGTCAGTTTTACTTTATCCTTACTGGCGGACACTTTCAGATTATTGAAGAACTCTTCCGTTTTCCATCCTATAGCTCCCGAGATAACAAGTGAATGGGGGATTGAATCGGCTTCCCTCAGGAAGGCTTCCAGCAAGCCTGGCAGGTTCTTCCTTGGTTCGAGGGTTCCGAGGAAAAGAAAAAACCGGCGTGGCAGACTGTATTTCTGACTGATTCTGTTAAGTTCAGATTCATCTGTTACTTCGGAGTATTCCAGCGGAGCTGCCTCATGGATTACAGACGTCTTGCCTGATGCTTCTGGTAAGCAGGATCCAAGCTCTTTCGCAGTGAACTCGGAGACAGCGATTATCCGAGAAGCCTTTTTCACGAAAAAGGGGTACATGAGGTTAGTGAAATGCGTCTTTCTCTTGTGAAACCGGGGCATCTTGTACCCCGAAAGATCATGAACGGTAATCACTCCAGGCACGGGAAGCACAAAGGGCAGGCGGGAAAACAGACCATGGAAAACATCGATCCCATCTTTTCTCAGTCTCAGTGGAAGCTCAATCTGAAACCACAGTTGAAAGCGGGGAAGCGGTTTTTTGAGAATTATGGTGCTGAAATTACCCGGTAGTCCAAGGTCAAAGGGAACCGGTCTGTTCGTGTAAAGAAAGTACTGGTTCTCCGTATCGATTGAAGCGAACCCATGAAGCAGCCTGAATATGTAATTCGGTATTCCCGAAGCATTAATGGCCAGCGGTGAAATTTCCAATCCTATGCGCAAATAATCTCTCCCTATGAAATTTTTCTTCGTTAACCTCAGGATGTATTCCGTTGAACTGCCCTAAATAAATATCGAATTTATGGTGATATATACTGAATCACCAGATTGAAGTCCTGCGTGCATTTTTGCACAGTTTCTCTGATGCAGGGGGTCGGTAACTACCTTAGCTCGAGTGATGTTATATTAAAATTTAGTGCTTCTTAAGGAAATGGAACGCAGGTGTTTTTCCCTGCCGAACCTTTTCTCCGTTACAGAATAGAAAAGGCAGCATCATATATGAGAATAGGTATGAAAATCTCTCCTCTTACAGTTCTGAGGGCTGGAATTCCAAACTACATACTAAACCTTCTTAAAGCTCTTGCAGATGTGGATAATCAGAATGAGTACATTCTTTATACAAATCGACCTATACCCTTTGAACTGGACCTTCCCGGCAGATTCAGAACGGTTATCGTTCCCTTTCCTTCTCGCCATCTGCAATTGTGGTATCAGATCGGCCTGCCGATACGCCTGAAGAACGATGGAGTGCAGCTTTTTCATGACCCGGTCTACCCGCTTCCATTCGTCCTGCCTGTACCTGGAGTAATAACCGTGCACGATCTCTCTAATTTTACGAATCCCGGTGTCCACAGGTTCAGGTCTGCTCTATCCGGCAGGTTTTTCCCGGCGCATCTTCGGAAAGCCCGTCAGATACTGACGGATTCCTTCTTTTCAGCCTCAGAACTTGAAAGGCTTTTTCCATGGGCTGCCCATAAGATCAATGTAGTACACCTTGGCATCTCCGACAGATTCCGGAGGATAACCTGCCGTGCCTCCCTTGAATCGGTTGTGAATCTTTACGGTCTTCCATCTCGTTTCCTGCTCTTCCTGGGCACACTTGAACCCAGAAAAAACATAAAGAGACTTCTTGAGGCATTCTCTCTTTCATGCTCCAGCATCCCGCATTCCCTGGTTATCACCGGTGGACTCGGGTGGAAGTACGAAAAGCTGCTGAAGCTGATATCCGATCATCCCAACCGAGACAGAATACACCTTACTGGATACGTTGAAGATGACCACCTGCCGGCACTGCTGTCCTCCGCTGAATTTCTTGTTTACCCCTCTATACTTGAGGGCTTCGGTTTCCCGATACTGGAAGCCATGGCATGCGGTACTCCGGTAATAACTTCAAATGTTTCATCGATGCCGGAAATATCTGGAGATTCAGCTTTTCTTGTTGATCCCCTTTCGGTTGATTCAATTTCAGATGGTATTAATCTCCTCAGCAGCAGTAGTGAGTTAAGAGAGAGTCTTTCGCAGAGGGGGCTTGAGAGAGCTGGCTGTTTCTCCTGGAGGGAAACCGCACTAAAAACGCTGGAAGTCTATGAGAAAGCAGTGGACTGACGGTATCACAATGAACGCATACCCGAAAGGAATTTCTTGATTAGAGTTCTGGGCTGGCTGGGAGGTAAAAAGGGTAAGGGAGCCGGGTTCTCGCTTCTTTCGATCGGGAATCTTCTCATCGCTCTGGTTACTTATCTACGGTTTGCGGAAATAGCACAGATCTTCGGCACCACCTGGCAGACAGACGCTATTTCAATTGCAATGGTGATCCCTATTCTTCTCCAGCAGGTAATCTCCACTGCTTTCGGCGCGGCATTCATGCCTATCTATTCAAAAGTAATGCTCGACAAAGGAGATGCTGCTGCAAATCGCCTGATCAGCAGAATAATCAACTGGATGTCCATATCGGGTGGAATTCTTATAGGCGCTGTGCTTTTATTCGGGTCATCAATTGTCAGAATTATTGGTCCGGGAGTCGAGGGAAGCACAGCTATCCTTGCCGGTGAGGTACTGATAATATTCCTTCCCGTGATCTTCCTTAACTCCATCGAAGGCATTTTGCATAACTTCATGATCTACGGGAAAAGGTATGGTCTCGTCAGTTTTGTCCGAGTCTTTCAGATTATTGTCTCATATATAGTTGTCCTTATGGGGCACGAAAGTCTTGGAATTATGGTAATACCCATATCCGGTGTAATCGGGGCCATTGCATCATTCTCTATATCTGCAGTTATCTCTCTGCGTCTCCACCTGCGCTACCAGATGGTGATCGATCCTCGAGATGGTGATTTCAGGGAGATGGTAAGACTGGCTGTACCCATCATAATCGGTGTTATTACTGGTTTTCTTGGTCCTGCAGCGGATAAGGTCCTGGCTTCATTCCTCAGGTCAAGTTCGGTAACAGCAATAGACTATGCCTCAAGAATAAGGAATTTGATACGGATCGTTCTGATTCAGCCTATTATTGTTCTGGCAACGGTTTCATTCGCGAAAACTGCAGCAGAGAATAATTTACCCAGGCTGAAAAGCGAAATAGCAAGTTTCATAAAGTATATTTCCTATTACGCCATACCAGCTTCCGGAATCCTTGTGGTTCTCTCAGTACCACTTATATCTACCCTCTTTCAGAGGGGCAATTTCGGTCCCGAACAATCTCAGCACATCGGTTATGCACTGGCGTTCTACTCTCCATGGTTTGCCCAGTTAGGAATAGGGTTGATCGTAAGAAGAGCCTTCTACTCAATAAAAGAGACGAGTATTCCTGTTATCCTTGGCATATGGGCTGTGATGGCGAATATTCTACTCAATATTATTCTCATTCAACCGCTTGGAATAAGGGGGCTTGCTCTGGCAACTACCCTGACATCAACAGCAAAGACACTGTTCCAGATGTATTTTCTACGGAAAAAACTAGGAGGTATCAACGGTTCGGAGTTCGTTCCTGAATTATTGAGAATTCTTACGGCAACCGCGGTTATGGTCGGATATCTTATACTTTCGTGCAGATTGTTTCCAGTCGATCTGAACGCCGGCCTCGCCAGCAAGATCTTCAATCTGACTATGGGTATTGTACCCGGAATAGCACTTTACGTTGCGGTTACGGCACTTCTCGGTTCGACAACATACAGAGTTTACATGGTTGCTGTTAAACGGAAGTTGTTCTCCAGAAAAGATCGTATGTCATAAACCTTTGTCTGTTCCAAACCCCCATTTACCTGTATCGAATCCGTATTCATCCTGCAGTTTTATCATATCTCCTTCGAGAATACGGTGGATCTTCTCTCTTTCGTCCCCGGTCAGCAACCTTCTCTGAACAGGTCGTACTTTTGAGAGCTTACTTCGGCAGACCTTCTTCAGGGACTCGGGGATAATCCTGTTAATCCCTGTGGCTCTAAGGAGTTTTTTGTAGGCTATGTCCCACTTTGTACTGATAATGGTTTTATTTTTGATGTCGTAGGGATCTTTGAAGAAACTCTCGTCCAGTTTGAGAAAATTGTAAATTCTACGCAATACATCATCCGGTGAATTCCTGAGCTCACAGAAATCCAGCAGAAGGAATCGTTCGCGTGGGAAATACTCTCTGAAACGCTGCAGCTGCAAATAATAGTTACTGACGTTAACCAGGTGTTCATCAAGGATTGACAGGTTCCATTCGGGGTTGAAACGGCCAGCGTTGTAATGGGATTCGATCCTTTCAAATGGATCCCTGAGTATGTAGAGGAACAGGGGTCTGATACCGTACTCACTGATCTTTTCCGGAATATCTTTCTCAAGAGGATATTTAGTATATCCCGTTGAACCTTCAAGTACGTACCTGTGAACCGTTTCATCAAAATTCCACAATCCCTCGTACTTTTCCTCCCTGACCCCATGTCTCTGATGTTGAGTGAAATACTCCGGCTCTTTTATCCTGCACTCGCATATCGCAGGATGCCTGGCAAGGTACGAATAGAGTGAAGTGGTCCCGCTCTTCATCGCCCCTATTATTATTACGTACGCGTCTTCAGGAATGCGGGACATTTCTTCCTTTCCGTTCAGAGTCCTCCTGTACAGTCGATTCAGGAAGCTGTTTTAATTTCGAACGTTCCTCGCTGTTCTGCTTAATGAGGTCAGACGACGCAAGAACAAGCAACAGCCCCGTGACAAACCAGAACTGCGAGTTGACAGTTGGGAACCGCAACTGGTTGCCTACTATCTGATGGATCATGAGGCTGAATATTCCAGCTACAATGGCAACTGATATTATGCCCCCGCCTCTCCTGAATGCCCTGAAAAAGGCAGCATAAATCGCTGCAAACACAAGAAAACGGATACAAGAGATACAACTCCCCCCTTTACCGCGTGATTGAGGAAAAGGCTGTTAAGTCCTCCGAACGCGAGTATCGTTTCCCTGCTCTGGCAGTGTCTGACTTCCCAGAAGCTGTATATCTGCGACCGTCCCCAGTAGAACTCCCTGGCTCCCCATCCCACACCTGTTACAGGAGACTCTGCGAACTGATCAAGGAAGCCGCGGTATGTAATGTATCTGTGAAGAATGGTTGGCTGGCTCAGGTTCGCTGCCGGGTTCATAAAAAAGGACATCTGCCTTTCGAAGGTACTCTCGCTCATAATCAACATGAAAATCGCCAGAATACCAAGAACAACGGGTATCCATATCTTCGATCTGAAAATGTATATCAGGATAATCCCGCTACCGAGGAAAACGCTGACCAATCCCCCCCTGGAGAAAGTGTATAGAACTCCGAGCATACCAAGGATAACCGCTGCCAGTGCGGTGATTTTCCACTTCAGGTCCTTCTCTGTGAAAAACATTGCAATAGCAATGGGGATGCCCAGTTCAAGGTATCCTGCAAAAATATTGGCGTTGCCGAAGAGGCTCGCAACCCTTCCTCGATACAGATATCCGAGGCTTATATCTATTCTTGAGAAACCTGTGATCGAGAAATACTGCATAACACCAATAGCAGAGGCTGCCAGAACTGCTATAACAATGGCCCTCAGCAGCTGGTTTAATTTTTTCTCGGTTCTGCAGATGGAAGGAATCATCAGCGCGAGAGGGAAGAATAAAAATAGGCTGCTGCCGTCTCGTATGGCGTTCCACTGGTGCTGCTCGTGCAAATGGATCGATATGAATATGCTGAACACTTGAATAAGCAATGCTATGAAGATCATGAAAAGGAATGGAGACGGTATAAACAGGGATTTATTCCAGAGAACCCTCTGGATGATGTAGAAGAATGTAAAGGCTGCCATAACAATGGTCGCAATGGCGGGGTTGAATTCACCCGCTCGCAGTGTTGAGCCGCCTGCCATGAAAATAAGAGGTAACAGAGGAAGCCAGAAACCGGGTTTTGGTCTGATCAGTAAAAATGCTACAAGAGCTGTCCCGGCGAATAACAGGTAACGCATCTGCTGGGACAGAGCAAAGAAACAGGCAAAGTATGCCGCTGAAAACAGAAACAGCACGATCACGCCCCGGAAATTGAGCCTGCATTCCGAAATATCATAAAGGTCGCGGGAAAGAATTTTCATGGACTTCTTTCCGGCTGCGGCGGATTGGCAGAGATGATTTACTCACCGTCCAGACTGAAAAGAGTTTTGAAATCATCAGCGGTTTTAACTTCCCCTGAATCCGCTTCCGGCAGAATTCCTTTATTGGGAATGAACTCTTCACAGTGATTAATGTTTTTTCTGTCTCTTACAGCTTCCGTTGTAAGTGACCGGCATCTCTCCGTGACTGAATCGTAGATGGCACAGTTCAAGCATGTATGAAGATATTCCCCGCAGTTTTCGCACAGGGTTCTGAAACCAACAGTTCTGCCATCGTACTTATTTCCACAGTTTTTACATATCATCTGTGACATTCTCCTGAATCCGGATTTGTTTTCAGCCCTTCAATGCTGATGCAGCAGCATGAAAGTATTGCAGTGAGTAAAATAACCAATACGGACATTTTGGAAAGAGTTGAACCGGAGTCTTTCAGACAAGCTTGCCCAGTACATCTGTGAAGCCGGTCCTTCCTGCAAGACCGTCGATGTACCCGCGCCATATGCAGGGGATCAGTCCGGGACCCTCCCAGAGGAGAAATTTCATGGTCAGCACCATCAGAACAGCGGTCTTGTATACCATGAAAATAAACCTCATCGACGGAGTGAGCATATCGCGGGAAAGAAGTATCCTGTTCCTTTCAGAGAAATAGATGGCAATTCTGGAAAGCTCTCCACCACTTCCTTTCGCAACGCTGTGAAGAACAGTTTCGGAAGGAAGTACATCCACCGAGTAACCCTGTTCAATAACTTTTCTGCAAAGATCGGCATCCTCATAATACATGAAGAAATCTTCCCTGAAGCAACCGATCCTGCTGAAAAGATCTGTTCCTATCATCAGCGCGCACCCTGACACGAAATCCACCGGTACCCCTTCGCTGGGAGTGTATTCCTTATCGGGAATGTCCACCTGTTCAAAACGCATTTTCCTTTTGACGAATTTCCCGCCGGCGCTCCAGAGCCTTTCCGGGTCCGATGCCCAGTATACAGCGGGAGCCGCTATACCTGTTCCGGTATTCTCACCAAGGTATCCTGCAAGGTTGTGAACCGTTTCGGGAAGGACTTCAGCATCGTTGTTCAGAAAGAACGTATACTCAGCCTGATCCTCAACAGACGCATGGAATCCTGCATTATTCCCACCTGCAAAACCTATATTTTCATTCATCTGTATGAATCTCAGGTCTTTCCTGATTCTTACCCACGGCGGAACCGGGCCGGGTGAACAGTTATCTACGAGCGTAATCCTGATATCCACTCCGCTGGACTGATCAAGAGAATCGATGCATTTCTCTGTAAGTTCCCACTGTCCGTAGTTGACAAGAATGACAGCTACACGCATGAGTATTCCTCCGGTTTTCCCAGAACCTTAATCGTGTTAGTTTATAGTGGAATATATAATACTCAGACCGCGCAAGCGTTCAGAAACTGTAGAAGGAAGGAAGAGAGTGGTGGAGATTCACGAATCACCCCGTGTTCAGCCCGAGCTGGCAGTATTCCACAATCTGCCATCAGGCGGAGGTGTGAATGTCGCGGGGGCACTGCTTCGTCAGCTTGAGCATTTCTTTTCCATAACCGTCCACCATCCGGAGGGGTCTTCCCCGCTGAATATTCCAGGGAGTCTTACAAGGAAGGAGTGGCCGTTCGGGGAGGGAAGAAGAATTTCCGGTTTAAGAAAACTTGCGGCTCCTTTGTCTTTACCTGCCAGACTGAGGGCTTTTGACAGGCTTTGTATCAGAATTGCGGATGAGATCAATTCAACCTCGGATATTGCCCTTGTCCATAATTCCATGTTCGTCGCAGCCCCGCCTGTTCTGAAGTATCTGAGCATCCCTTCCGTTTACTTCTGTTACGAGTTTCCCCGCCATATCTACGAAAAGGATCTGATAAGCAGAACTGCAGGTTTTTTCACTCGACTTCTCCTTTCTCCTTTGAGAAACCTTGAAAAGAAAATGGACAGAGAATCGATGATGACCGCGGATTGTATAGTGACCTTTTCAGAATGGATGAAAAGCAGGATCGCCGATATTTACGGACTGGATTCCATCATTGTAAGACCCGGTGTGGATACGGACTTCTTCCACATTGATAAGAATGCCGTCAGGAAGAATATGGTTCTCAGCATCGGAGCCCTCTGGCCTTTCAAGGGCCATAAAATGGCAATAGAAGCTGTTTCACGTGTTCCTGTCGAAAAGAGACCGGCTCTTATGATCATAGCAGACAGGGAATACCCCGGATACGGAACTTATCTTGAAAAAACAGCCGTTGATCTGGGGGTGGATCTGAGCGTGAAAAGGGATATTTCAAATGAAGAACTCAGGCAGTTTTACACCACCTCAGAAGCTCTCCTCTGCTGCCAGCACAACGAACCCTACGGTCTGGTTCCTCTTGAAGCCATGGCGTGCGGCCTGCCGGTTATTGCTGTGCGTGAAGGCGGGTTCATTGACAACATAGACTCTGGAAAAAATGGAATACTCGTTAACCGCGATCCGGCTGAAATGGCTTCTTCTCTTGAAGAAGTCCTTCATAATGCTGAACTCAGGAACAAACTGATTCTCTCGGGCATGAAGTTTGTCACAGAGGAGCGATCGATGAAAGAAGCAGGCTGCAGATTGGCGGATATTCTCACCGGCATCAGCAGCCTGCCCGGACGCGCAGAAAGTGAAAGCGAATGATCGATAATCCTGTACATTGCGTCGAAGAGGGAATTATCTTTCCGCAAACGATATTCGTACTCTATATCGGGAGTGTTTCATGCACCTTATGATTGACGCAAGAGCACTGCAGATACAAATCGATGGTATCGGCAGGTATTCTCTTGGAGTAATGGAAGCCCTCGCCAGGCTTGAGCCGGGCTGGGAACTCTCCGTCATTGTTAATCCCGAATCGGTGCAGCATGTTGAACACCTGCCTTATGAAACGGTTATAAGCAGCGCTGCGAGGTTCCGCCGGGGGGAGAACCGGGAACTGGTTCCTCTCATTGAATCTTCCGGAGCTGACTGCTACCTGAACTTTTCAATGGCGGGACCGTTACCTTCCATTCCAACTCTGCTGTCCGTTCATGACCTGATGGTACTGAACGTGCCGGGATATTTCGGAAACAGTTTTTTCAGAAATCTCATTTCGAAATTCCTGTTTGGAAGAAAAATTAAAAGATCTATAAACCATGCCCGCGCAATATCTGTTCTGTCAGATGCATCCCTCAGTGACCTGCGGAGTGCTTATCCGGGAGCAGAAACGAAGGCATTTGTAGCGGGAGCTGGCCAGGACCTGTTCTCCGGTGATGAAGAGGGTGGTCTGCAAAGGAAGGATTACCTTCTCTACGTAGGAAATGCAAGAGCCTACAAGAATGTTACGAGGCTTATCGTAGCCTACGCCAGGCTGAAGGCCATCAATCCCCGTTTCCCCGAGATGAAAATGGTCGTCCGCAGAGACAGGGCTTTCGGTGATTTCATGCGTGATGTAAAGGAATGTTCAGCAACGGACAGTATCTCGGTTCTATCCCACGTTACCGATGATGAATTGAGAACACTGTACCGCTGCTGTACCGGCCTTGTGATTCCATCACTGAAGGAGGGTTTCGGCCTTCCCGCCCTTGAAGCAATGGCCGCGGGTTCTCCAGTTGTCGCTTCCGCCGGAACGGCCCTTGAGGAGCTGGTCGGAGATGCCGGTATTCTTGTGAACCCCGAATCAGTCGAGGATATAATGCGAGGGATGGCCTTGCTCACCTCTCAGCCCCAGCTCAGAAGAAAGCTGGCTCGAAAAGCTCTCGAAAGGGCAGGTAACTATTCATGGGAAAAAACCGCTTCGGCAATAGCGGACAGAATTCGCGTGATAACATCATGAAAGCAGCGGTTATCAATCCTCCTTTCATGAACGGCAGATTTTCAAGGACATCCCGCTCCCCTGCGATCAACAAGAGTGGAACTCAGTACTGGCCCTTCTGGCTGGCCTACGGGACAGGAGCTCTAGAAGCGGCCGGTCATAACGTTCTGTTTCTTGACTGCCCGGCGGAAGGTATCAATGAGCGCAATATGCTTCGGATGCTGGTTGAATTCAGTCCCGGGCTTACGGTTGTGGATACATCAACTCCCTCCATCTACAGTGACCTGAGGATCGCATCCATGATAAAGAAATATCTTCCGCACACTTTCGTTCTGCTGGTGGGAACCCATGTCAGCGCTCTTCCGGCCCAGTGCCTGAAGCTGGCTCCGTCACTGGACGGAGTCGCGGTTGGGGAATACGATGCCACACTTATTGAAGTGGCCGGGAAACTGGACGGAGGAGGGGGGCTTGCCGACGTGCCGGGCCTCTACCTTAATTCAGGAGGAGAACTCGTTGACACCGGTCCGAGGGAAATGATAGATGACCTGGATTCCCTGCCATTCCTTGCTGATATCTACAGCAGGCATCTGACCCCGGAGAACTACTTCTTCGCTGCTGCGAGGTTCCCAAGCGTAATGACCATTACAAGCCGCGGCTGCCCTTACAGATGTTCCTTCTGTGTCTGGCCTCAGGTCATGCACAGGGAGAGCTACCGGATTCGTTCGGCTACACATGTAGCGGAGGAATTCGAACTTTTTCGTGATCATTTTCCCCGAATCCAGGAAATAGTCATAGAAGATGATACTTTTTCAATTGACAATAAGAGAGTCGAGGATATCTCGGAGGTTCTTATAAGGAACGCCAACCGTATCCCCTGGACAGCCAACGTCAGGGCAAACCTCTCTCTTGAAGCGATGCGGAAAATGAAGGCTGCAGGCTGCAGGATGATCATCGTCGGTTATGAATCCGGTTCGCAGGATATTCTGAACGCCGTCAACAAGGGAACAACCGTTGAACAGAATATGGAATTCGCAGAAAGGGCGGGAAAAGCGGGCCTTCTGGTTCACGGATGCTTCATGGCTGGCAACCCTGGTGAAACGCCTGAAACTCTTGAGGAAACTTTTCAGATGTCTCTGAAACTCTCGCCTGACACCGCTCAGTTCTTTCCAATTATGGCATACCCCGGAACAAGACTTTACGATCAGTACAGAAAAGAGGGAAAGCTGAGAACGGAGAACTACTCTCGCTGGGTAACCGAAGAGGGGCTCCACAACTGCGTAGTAGACCTCCCCGGACTGCAATCGGAAGCAATTGTGCAATGGTGCAATTACGCAAGACAACGCTTTTACCTCCGCCCGGGCTACCTTCTGTACAAGATCATTCAGTCACTGAGTCACCCCTTTACCGAGGGCAGAAGAACTCTCCGTGCTTTCGGAACCTTCCGAAGGCACCTGTTCAGAAAAAACGGGGTATCGGACGGAGAGGATGGTGTAAAATGAATCCTGTTCCTTTCTGGCTCGTTCTGGGATTGTTTCTCTCGCCATGGCTCATTTATCCATCGGTTCTTTTCGGTATCTCCATGCTTTTCAGGAAATACTCCTCTTCATGGAAAACGCCGGACGACTGGCCTTCGGTCAGCGTACTGATAGCGGCAAGGAACGAAGAGGCCGTGATCGCCTCACGGATTAAAAACCTCCTTGAACAGAATTACGGAGGTTCTATTGAAATTCTCATTGGTTCGGACAGTTCGGATGATGAGACAGATGCCATAGCAGGTGCTTTCAAAGATCAGGGAGTGATCGTGCATCGAAGCGGTGAACGAATAGGAAAACCCATGATGATAAAGAAACTGCTGGAACTGTCGAACGGAGAGATACTTGTTTTTTCCGATGCTGACACGGTTTTTGCCCCTGTTACAATCAGGGAACTTGTCATTCCCTTTTCGAACCCTTCGGTAGGCTGCGTCGACGGTTCCCGGAGGAACAGCCTGGATGGGGATACATGTGAGAGTATCTACTGGAAGTACGAGACGGTGATCAAGAGAATGTGTTCATATTTTGGAGCCGTTCTGGGAGCTACAGGAGCTGTATTCGCATTGAGGAGAGAACTTTTCAAGCCTTTATCGTCCAGAAGAGCGGACGATTTCGAACTGGCTGTAATGACAAGGATCGAGGGCAGTTCATGTGTGTTCAATGAGGATGCGATAGCCGCTGAACCCTCTCCGGACGATACAGAGCAGTATCGAAGACTGGTGAGGATAGTAAGCTGGATGTCCATCAGCGGTGTTCTGCTCATGGGAAAAGCGCTGAAAAAGCGAAAATTCCTGTTATTCCTGCAGCTCCTCGTGCACAAGGTTCTAAGATGGTTTTCCGGTCTTCTTCTTGCAGCCGCTACTGTTCTTGCCGGATTTCTTTCGAACAATCAGTTCTATCTGATTCTCTTCCTCCTGTTGTGCCTGTTCCACGCAGCAGCCGCGGCAGGATTCCTGCTGAAACGCTTCATGCCTTCAAAGCTTCTTTTTCCATACTACTTCTGGCTTATGAGTATAGCGGCTATTGATGGTATATTAAGGATATTGTCAGGGAATCCGGTTGAAACCTGGGAGAAAAAGTCGAAAGGCAGGATGAGCTGAAGAAAAAAAGCACTATTCTGGGCATGGTATTTGATGGTATCGCAATATTTCTTGCCATGGCTTTTTCGGCATGGATAAAGTTCGACTCGGGTATATTCCCCGATTCGGTCACTATTTCAAACAGTATGATATTCTCAGGGGCTTTACTTCTGATTCCTTTCTGGTGGCTTATTTTTCTGGTCTCCGGCTCCTACAGGCTGCACTGGGATCTGAGCTGGGCGGACGAGTTAAAACTTGTGGTGAAGCCTGTTACTTCCGGCTTCATAATACTGTTCTTCGGTGCTTTCCTGGTATCACCTTCCGCTTCGATCGGCAGATGGATAATTGTATTCTATTACGCAGCGCTTCTTCTTTTTGTCTTCATTGCGCGTGGCTGCATGCGAATCCTGGAAAGAGTGCTTGCCAAAAAGGGTCTCCTTGTCCGGCGGGCCGCAATAATCGGAACGGGAGAAGCTGCTTCCGACCTCAACAGTTATCTATCTGATAACACAGCCCTGGGTTATGATGTTGTAGGTTTTGTAGATCCGGGTAAGATCGATTCTTTGAGAACAGTCCCTGAAGACAGGATTCTTGGCTCCGTGAATGACCTGCCAGGGATAATTAAAACTTTCTCTGTAAGAGAGCTGCTCGTTACGATCGCTTCAAATTTCCATGGTGATATTCTCTCCCTTCTCCTTCCCGCTGCGGGAGAGGGAATAAGGGTGAAAGTAGTACCGGACCTGTTTGATATTGTGACAGGCCATGTTCACAGTACACAGATAATGGGGCAGCCATTCATGGAAATACTACCTGAACGGCTGACTTTCTGGCAGAAGATCGTGAAAGTGTTCATAGATTATTTCATGAGCAGTCTTGTACTCTTTGCAGGCCTTCCTTTATGGCTGTTTCTTGCGGTGCTGATAAAGCTGGACTCAAAGGGCCCTGTGTTCTACCGGCAGGAAAGGGTCGGCAAGGGGGGAAAGATATTCAGGGTTTTCAAGTTCAGAAGCATGGTAGACGACGCTGAAAAGAGAAGCGGGCCTGTCTGGGCAGGTAAGAATGATGTCAGAGTAACACGCGTTGGCAGGTACCTCAGAAAATCCCGCATCGACGAGATCCCCCAGCTGATAAATGTGTTGAAGGGTGAGATGTCTATTGTGGGTCCACGGCCGGAGCGGTCAGTGTTTGTCGATAAACTCAGAAAGATGTACCCTTTCTATCAGAAAAGACTCACTATCAAACCGGGTTTGACGGGGTGGGCTCAGGTTAAACTTGAGTATGATGTTGATATGGAAAGTGTAGCAAACAAACTCAGGTACGATTTCTACTATATTGAAAACCAGTCGATATTTCTTGATCTTGAGATTCTTGCCCGCACACTGAAGGTAATCCTTACGGGTGCCGGGGCTCATTAGCGAAAGGAAAGACTAAATGGCAGTTCCTTTGCTCGATATCAGCAGACAGCATCAACCGATACTCGAAGATCTCCGATCCGTATTCAACACCGCCCTTGAAACATCAAGATTTATAAAGGGACCCGAAATGGAACATCTGGAAAAAGAATTCGCTGAATATTGCGGTACGGAAAGAGCGGTGGGATGCGCTTCCGGTACGGACGCTCTTATCCTCGCTCTCATGGCTGTCGGTGTTAAACCAGGAGACGTTGTTCTGACCACACCTTTCACGTTTTTCGCTTCAGCGGGCGCAATAGTGAGGGCCGGCGGCGTTCCTCTGTTCCTGGATATTCTTCCCGACACGTTCAACATCGATCCGGAACTCCTGTCCGGATGGCTTGCGGATAACTGCTCAGTTACAAGCAGGGGTGTGATTGACAGAAGCAATGGTTCAAGGATCGGAGCGGTGATGCCCGTTCATCTGTTCGGACAGCTCGCTGATATGGATAGAATCATGACCATCTGCAATGACTGGCAGATTCCAGTTGTTGAGGATGCCTGCCAGGCAGTGGGTTCGAAGTGGAATCAGAAGAGGGCTGGTTCCCTGGGTACGGCAGGTTGTTTCAGTTTCTTCCCGTCCAAGAACCTCGGAGCCCTCGGTGACGGCGGCATGGTCACAACTGACTCGCCGGAGTTAGCAGACAGGATGGTCAGCCTGAGAGAGCACGGCGGAAAAGGCTACATTCACGAGGAGGTAGGTTTCAATTCCCGTCTCGATGCAATTCAAGCCGGATTTCTCAGGGTTAAACTGGCACATCTTGAAAACTGGCACAAGGGTCGGCGCAGGAACGCCCGTTACTATAACAAAGCCTTCAGGGGGGTTGGACAGGTAACCGTTCCAGTGATAAAAAAAGAAGCATGGTCAATATACAATCAGTATACCATAAAGGTCCCCGAGCGGGACGAACTTCTTAATTATCTGCGGAAACACGGTATCGGATGTGCTGTTTATTATCAGCTGCCACTTCACCTTCAGAAGTGCTTTGAACGTCTCGGTTACGGTGAAGGGGATTTCCCCGTCACCGAAGCCGTTTCAAAGGAAGTCATATCCATACCGGTTTTTGGAGAACTTACGGAAGAGGAAACCGTCGAAGTGGTTGAAACCATCAGGGCTTTCTATGCCGAAAACGGTTAGACGGCCATTCAACTTTCTGATTCCCCTGGTTTCAGTCCTATTTTTCTTCTCATGTGTGACCGGTGATGATTTTTTACATTTCATGGGGGAGAACATTCATCAAATGTTCTCCGCAGAACCGTTGACAGTCATCGGCCTTGGCGCTGCGGTAACTTCCGGGGCTTTCCTGCTTGAGCGCGGGGAAGACTATGCGGGTTTTCTGGGAACGGGATTCCTGAAGGACCTGTCCTGTGTTTGCGACAGGGCTTTCGGCCTGCAACTTCTCGGAGCTTCCTCCATCATGTGGGCGGGCGGCGCTCTCTGCGACGAACGCGATATCGAAGAAACCGGCCAGATGCTTACCGAGGGTCTTCTTCTGACTTACGGTTTCACAGGCGCGATGAAACTTGCAGCGGGCAGGTCAAGACCTGACGGCAGTAACAGTCGAAGTTTCCCCTCGGGACATGCTTCCGGCACAGCCTGCGTTGCTGTGATACTCTGGGACAGTTACGGGCCTGGTGCCGGTATCCCAGCGGCGGCAGTCGCCGTTTTCACATCTCTTTCGAGGGTCTCTCTTGGAAAGCACTACCCTTCGGACGTTATTGCAGGGGCAGCCATTGGAACAGCCATCGGAATTGCTGTCGCCCTTGCGCATGAGGATGATGCGGGGTCGGAAATCCATATTCAGCCAGCTTTGGGAATCAGATGGAGCAGTTCTGAAGGATTTGGAGTATATTTCTGATATGAAAAACAGACTCAGAAGCTTCAGATACGCTTTCAGAGGCATAGGAACCCTTCTGGCGACCCAGATGAACGCCAAAATTCATCTGATCGCTCTTATTGTTGTTATCACAGTCGGACTGCTTGTGAGCCTTAACCTTGGAGAGTGGGCCCTTATAGCCCTTTCGATCGGCATAGTTCTATCCGCTGAAGCCATGAACAGCGCTCTTGAATTCCTTGCGGATCATACGGCACCGGAGTGGCACGATACGGTTCAGAAAGCAAAAGACCTCGCAGCAGGTTCGGTTCTCCTGGCTGCTGTTGCCGCTCTAGCCGTAGGCCTGCTTGTATTCATACCCCATTTCTGATCGAATTAAAGAACAGGGAGACTTATAATGCTGGACAGGGCAGTTCTTAGAAATAATCCGGACAGAGTACGCACAGCAGCCGTGAACAAGGGTGAACCCTGCCCGATCGATGAATGGCTTGAACTTGATGAAAAAAGACGCTCTCTGCTTGGTGAGATCGAAGAATTGCGAAGGCGCAGAAATGAACTCTCAAACGAAGTCTCCTCCCTGAAAAAGGAGGGAAAAGAGGCGGGCCCACAGATACTGGAAAGCAGGAAAACTGGTGGAGGAATCGCCTCCTTTGAGAAGGACCTTGATGCCGTAGACGGCAGGATGAGTGAACTGGAACTGCATTTTCCCAACATTCCGGATCCGGATGTCCCGATCGGCAGTGATGAGACTTTCAACAGTATTATTAGAACCGTTGGAGAGAAACCCTCTTTTGATTTCAAAGCTCTTCCCCACTGGGAACTCCTTGGAGGGCTTTTCGACCAGGAAGCCTCGGGATCGGTAACAGGATCGAACTTCATACTTCTAAGAGGCTGGGCCGCCCGGCTTCAGAGAATTCTCATAAACTGGATGATGGATTTCCACCACAGTGCAGGCATGGAAGAGATCTGGGTTCCTTTCCTTGCCAACAGGAAGAGCATGACTTCAACGGGGCAGATCCCGAAGCTTGAAGATGACATGTACCACATCGAGAAGGATGATCTCTTTCTTGTCCCTACAGGAGAGGTTCCTCTAACAAATATCTACCGTGATTCCATTCTGCAGGAGGATGATCTTCCCGTAAGAATTTTCTGCTACTCTCCCTGTTTCAGACGTGAAGCGGGAAGCTACGGCAAAGACACAAGAGGCCTTAACAGAGTTCATCAGTTCGAAAAAGTTGAAATGGTCCAGATGGTCAAGCCGGAGAATTCTGAAACGTCTCTTGAGGAGATGACAGCCCATGTGGGAAAATTGCTTGAATTGCTTAATCTTACCTACAGGATTTCTCTTCTGTCAACAGGTGATCTCAGTTTCGCCGCCTCGAAATGCTACGACTTCGAGGTATGGTCCGCAGGGCAGGAAAAATGGCTTGAGGTTTCATCGGTATCCAATTTCCGTGATTTTCAATCGAGAAGAGGCTGTATAAGATACAGGCCCGCTAGTGGTGGTAAGCTTCAGTACGTTCATACACTCAACGGCTCCGGGCTGGCCCTTCCAAGAATCATGGCCGCCCTTATAGAGAACGGTCAAACAGAATCAGGGAAGATAGTATTACCTATATAGATTACTTCTGCTTCAGCACCTTTTCGTGATTGGATCATTTTGAGTATTTCGATAATAATACCAGCATATAATGCTGCAGATACTATAACTGATTGCCTTCTATCGGTTGCTGCACAGAGCCATAGAGCCTATGAGATTCTTGTTATCGATGATTGCAGCGATGATGATACTGCAGATATAGCTTCTAAACTTGGGGCGGTCGTAATTCGATGCGAGAATAGAGGAGGGCCTGCAAAAGCTCGGAACATCGGGGCAGAGACTGCTACAGGAGAAATTATTCTGTTTCTTGATTCAGATGTTATTGTGCCCCACGATTTGCTGAAAAGTATTTCATGTATCTTCGATTCTCGACCAGAGATTGCTGCAGTCCAAACTCTTTATTCCCCTGAATGTACAGCTGACAATATAGTGTCGGTTTACCAGAATCTTTACTACCACTATGCCCTTGTTCATGTTAAGGAAGAAAGTGTAGCTATTTTTGCAACTTGGTGTGTCGCCGTTCGCAAAAAAGATTTTGATGTTGTGGGAGGATTCAATACGAAGATTCCAGAACCTACAGTTGAAGATGAAGAGCTGGGTTATTCACTTGTTGATTCGGGAAGATCTATTTTTCTGGCTAAAGACATTATGGTTGTGCATCTGGCAGCCTATACATTATGTCAGTTTACCAGACGACGATTCAGGATGGCAGAAGCTCAGGCGAAAAGCGGCTGGAGGTCTATAAGAGAGAGATTGCTGAAGAGGTACATCAACCTGAGGGAAACCGGAACCCACCATAGCAGATGGGTTGTACTGAGCATACTCTTTGTGCTGTTTGCAGGTTCCTCCATGCTTGCATTCCTGACAGGTGCGATTCTTGGATTATCATTATGGTCCTGGCTTCCCGCATCTGCCCTTGTGGCAATATTCCTTTCTCTCCTGTGTCACGTGAACTTCTTCCGTTGCGCTGTTTCTTACTTCGGGTTGAAGGTTCTGCCCGGTTTCATTCTGCTGTGTCTTATTGATATGGCCATACTTGGCTGGGGTGTGATAATGGGATCAGTTCTGTTCCTGTCCGGCAAGCACTACTGAACTTCAGATCCTTCCGAAGATATACTTTACAAGAGTATGTAGAACTGAAAGTCCGTAAGGAACGGGTTTCAGGCTTGAAAATCCTGCTCCGTGTATCGTTGGAATAGGTATTTCTTCGATGGAAAGCTCGGCCCTTATGGCTCCCACAAGCATCTCCGAATCAAAATTGAAAGTATTCGAATAACTTTCGTACGGTATCTGCTCAAGTGCTTTCCTGCTGTATGCTTTGTAGCCGCTGTGATACGAAGTAAGTTTCTGCCTGAAAATAAGATTTTCAAGTGCGTTCAGCCACATGGTTCCATAGTACCTTGTTCTGGACATACCGCCCCATCGCATGTCTCCATAAAGAATTCTGCTGCCGCCAACGACATCAGCACTCTTTTTAAACGGAATCAGCATCGGTTTGAGGTATTCAGGAGGGTACTGACCGTCTGAATGAAGCATCACCGCTATATCACTGTTGTGTTCCAGTGTCCAGTCAAAGGCGGTTTTCTGAACAGCTCCGTAACCCCGGTTTTCCGGATGCTGAATAAGGAAGATCTTAGGGAATTCTTTCTGCAGTCTGCTCGTAAGGTTGGCAGTCCCGTCGGAAGAGCCATCATCAATAACTAGAACTGTGTTCAGGTATTCCATCGTTTCAGATGGTATCGCCCTGATCACTTTTTCTAAAAGCAGTTCTGCGTTGTACGCTGGTATATAACAGATAATTTTAGAATTTTTCAGAATTCAGTCCTTTTCTGATCAGTCTTGTTCGGGGTCATGCATGTGCGAATATGCATGGTAGACCATGTCTCTGGTAGGCTCGATAATTTCAGAAAGATCCTGTGACCATGGCTCTATATGGAAGCTGCTTCCATCAAACCAGTACAAGTACGGGGTTCTTCCGGGATAGGCCTGCATGAATAGAATGTCCTCCTCCGGTGTCTGATGCGCGCAGTATATTATTTCCTTATCAAGGAAGGGTGAATTGAAATTCATGCCGCTGGAGATATTAGGGTAACCATGCTGTCCCGCCTGCATAAATACTATTGAGGGTATTTCAACATAATTTGAAGCTGTTATCATAGGCTGTCTGTCGATGGACTGCCATGGGCTCGACCTTAATTCTATTCCCTCCGGCAAATAAACGAACAGTGTTATCAGAAACTGACAGAAGACAAAAACTGCTACAATGTTGCTGCCTTCGGTCCCCCTTCTTCTTCTGGCAAATTTTACCGCTTCTCTAAATCCAAGAACCGAAAGAAGCAGGATAACGGGCAGGAGAGTAAAGTAATGTCTGGGGCCGTAATCAATGGCAGGGCAATAATGGAGAAACATCAGCAACATGATCAACAACAAGGGGAGGAAAAGCCAGAGAACACGCCTCTCTTTTCGTATCCTTCCAATTGCCAGAAGAATGGGAACGAGGGACAGGAATGGCCAACCGAACAGGATCGTACTTCCAACCCCGATCTGCCTGGCAACGTTGAACAATCCTCTAACGGGTGTATGCGCATGATCTCCGTACTCTGGAAACCAGGCCTTTTCAGGCCCGAAACCTATCAGTTTTCCTCCCCTGATCAGATCGTAACCCGCGTGGAGAGGATTTCCCGTGTAGTAACTGTTCGATAGCAGGAAAAGCACCAGAGGTATTACCGCAGCCACAGCAGCCGGGCCCAGGATACGGAACCACCTGTCCCTGCAACCCACTATAACTGCAAGCGGAATGAAGAAAAGCCAAACGAGAACAGGGTAAGGTTTCGTGGCAAAAGCAAGCCCAATAAGAAATCCACTTGCAATCCCGTAGGCAACCGACGCGCCCTTTGCTCTCCTGGAGATCATGTATAGAGACCATGTAATAAGCATAAGGTTCGTATTGTGGGCCATGAATGTAGATGTCATGAAAAGGAAGAAGGGTGACAGTAGAAGGAGAAGAACGCTGATCCTGGCAATAGTCTCACCTGTCCAGAGTCTAATCAGAAGGAAAATTCCTATAAGGGACAGCAACCCTTCGATGGGGCCAAGAAGAGGAGATGCGCCTGCTGCGGTGAAAGGTGCCATCAACAGGGAATGGAACGGAGTATAGATGATAAACCACATGTTATTCCTGAAGATGAAATGCCGAAATGGAAAATAGGCCATAGGGTCATCAACAGCAGGTGCAGGTGCCGCCATGTGACCGGCGGCGTAAATCTTCGATTGAAAATAATACGCAGCTTCGTCACCGCCTTTCGGAATTCCCTCGAAAGGACCGTAAGCCATCCAGATGGAGAAAACTGCTAGAATAACGAGAAGAAGTCCGAGGAACCTGGTTGTAGAAGGTTTCTCGATTTTTCCAATAATCCAATGAACCAGATCCCGGTCAGTCCTTGCGGCAAAATACAAGGCAAAACAGACAGACGCAGAAACCAGCAGGAACAACTGAACTACCTTGTCAGAAGGACCGCGAGGGATAACTTCCAGGTATCTATAAACAATAAAGAGAAGTGTAAGACTCAGGCCGATCGGTAGAAAGGTTCTTGACCGCAAATCAGTATTTCCTTCCCGTTATATGCATTATAACTCCGCTCAACACAGCAGGTATGATAAGTATTAGATCGGGAAAAGTCATGAAGGATGCAAGAAATCCCCTCATACCTGCCTCCCTCACGGATGCGAACCAGAATCCCGTATGACCCGCTGTCAGAATTGAGAACCCGGCAATAGAAAGCCAGATTCCCCACAAACAACCCGTGGCATATGCCACCAGACCGGCAGGTATCAACCAGATACTAACTGCCCCGGAAATAACGGACAGCATTTCAAGTGGAGTTGCCATTGAAACGGAAGGAACTGCATGTCCTGATCCCCTTCGAAGAAGGTAGAGAACCTTGGACTTCATCATACGCCATTCGTACCTCATCAATTCAGTAAAAGTATATTCCCTGAGATGGTAAACCTCTATCTCGGTGGCCATTAGAATGCTGTCCCCGGCACCAACAAGTCTTGCCGCAAAATCGGCATCTTCTACGGTTGCGCCGGGAATTCTATCGTCAAATCCTTCCAGCTCCAGGAATACAGCTCTTCTCACCGCGAAGAAGAATGTTCCGCACCCGGTAATGTGATCGCTGCTTATTCTTCTGGTAAAAGTGTAGTAGTAGTAGAAATTCTTGTAGAACGTAGCCGCTTTACTCCCTGCGGCAACAGGACTGTAGGTAGCCTGAACAGCCCCGGGATCCTGACCAATGCGCTGCTGAAGCTTACTTCTCCATCCGGAAGGGGCGACAGAGTCGCTGTCCACGAAGAGAACCCATTCTCCTGCCGCGGCCTGAGCACCTGTATTTCTTGCTCCTGCGGCTCCAGGACTGCCGGAGCTGGAGATCACCACTGCTCCGAGCCGTAAGGCTATCTCCGAAGACCTGTCCTCCGATCTGTCATCTACGACTATGAGTTCATCCCCGATCCGGAGTTCATCAAGGAGCGGCATCAGAACAGCTTCAAGGGTCTTCTCGCTGTTATGAACCGGGATTACGACTGAGATCGATCTATCGTTCTTTTCCATAGGGCAGAAATCTGCTCTCCAACCATCTGAAAGAGACTATTGGCTCCGCTCCACATCGCCCTCACCTGAAAGGGTGACATGATATTCATAAGTCTGTATAAGAGGAACCCGGGCCTGAAAAAGTACTTTATATATGCCAGTCTTCTCAGTTCCATGATCTCCTCGGCGGTCATGGTAAAGGGAACAAAGCATGGGCGATCAAGCAGCATTCCCTGGTCTGAAAGATTTTCCGACATCGTCCCGAACAATCCCTTGTGAATACCTTTATAAAGTGGTGTCCCGGGAAAGGGGGTAATGGGGAAAAATTCAACAGTGAAAGAGTTCAATTCCATTGCGAATTCTATCGTCTTCAGGCCATCCTCAAAGGTCTCCCCCGGAATCCCGAATATGTAGGTTGTATGTGTTTTGATACCGACACTGTGCGTAAGTTTTACGGCGGTTCTGATCTGATCGAGGGTTTCGTGCTTTATCAGAGTATCCAGATGCTTCTGCAAACCACTTTCGACCCCGTAGTTTATGCACCAGCATCCCGCTTTTTTCATAGCATCAAGAAGAGGCCTGTCAACTGCATCCGCCCTGCTGGAAACCCACCAGCGTATTTTCAATCCTCTCCTGAGAATCTCATCACAGATCGCGTAAACATGGTCATGATCGAAAGTAAAATGCTCGTCCCAGAATTTGATTTCCCGCGTTCCGTAATTGTTGATGTAGTATTCTATCTCGTCAACAACAAGTCCCGGGTCGCGAAGGCGGATTCTGTTACCGTACATCTTGTAGCAGTAAAGGCAGCTTCCGGAGCAGCCTCTGCTTGCCAGCATCTGCATTGCGGGAACGGTTGAAACCTGCTCAAAGCTTGGGTAGTACCTGTCCATTTCGCAAAGATCAACCGCGGGGAAGGGTAATTCATCAAGATCATCAACCATCTCCCTTGGAGGAGTCCTGTGAAGCTTTCCCGCTTCTCTGATGAGCAGACCCTTGATCTCCTTAAGGTCTTTACCGGATTCCACGGCATCTATCAATTCACGTGATGTGATTTCTCCCTCTCCTATTACGATGGCATCCAGTGCTTCGGTACTTTTCATAAGTGTTTCCGGCATGGCAGTAGCGCCATGCCCCCCGATGAATGTGAAGATAGAGGGGATAGAGTCCTTTACTTCCTCAATGAAAGGTTTCGCCTTGTCCCAAAGAAGACTTATCACGTACACTCCCAGAGCCTGGGCCCCGAAATCGACCGTTTTCTCAAGCATTTCTTCGTTGGTGTAGAAGAAACCCTCGAGGAACAGTATTTCATGTCCGCAATCGCGCAGAATCGCTGCTATATACTGCAGCCCGGGAGTGGGCCAGCATCCGGAAATACCACGGGTATCTTTCGCGCGGATGTCATCAGGACCCCATGGGGGAACAACCAGGGCTATACGCATGAATCCCTTCCGCTGAACAACAACTTCTTTCGCAGGGAGTATCATACAATACAAACGCCCCCGCAGACCAGAAACGTACAATAATGATTAATTGATAACTCCATATCTATCGGTTATACTTCTATATGCTTACGCCGGGTTAATATCCCCGTGCCGGAGTTTTTCATCACTAACTGCTGCTGGACAGACTTATGCAGCGATTGGACATTATGAGTATCAGAGTTCTCATCACAGGAGGAGCAGGATTTATCGGTTCCCATCTTGCAGACCTGCTTATTGAAAAAGGCTACAAAGTAAGGGCGCTGGACAACCTCGACCCTCAGGTACACGGTGAAAATGCCGCCAGACCTGATTATCTCCACCCGGAGGTTGAACTGATCGTCGGTGATGTGAGGAACCATTCGGATGTTGAGAAGGCCCTTGAGGGCTGCAGCATGCTGGTACATTTCGCCGCGGCAGTAGGTGTGGGTCAATCCATGTACAGAATGGCACATTACACTTCTGTTAATTCTCTCGGTGCGGCTGTTGTCCTTGAGGAAGCTGTCAGAAATCGTGGAAGCATCACTAAAATGCTTGTTGCCAGTTCCATGTCCATTTATGGAGAAGGTCTTTACCTGTGTCCACAGTGCGGTAATTTCGCCCCTGAACTACGTCCGCCGGAGCAGCTTTCGCAGCATAATTGGGAAGTATACTGCCCGGAGTGCGGAGAACTGGCTGAACCCCTGCCGGTACCCGAAAACAAGCCTTTGTATCCCACGTCCATCTATGCAATAAATAAGAGAAGCCAGGAGGAAATGTTTCTTGCAGCCGGTCAGGCTTACGAAATTCCTGCTGTCGCAATGCGATTTTTCAACGTATACGGAACCCGGCAGGCTCTATCGAATCCATACACCGGGGTGGGAGCAATATTCGCATCGAGACTCCTCAACAGGAATCCCCCTGTGATCTTCGAGGATGGGCTCCAGAGCCGGGATTTCATCCATGTAAGGGATATTGCCAGAGCATGTCTTATGGCTCTGGAAAATCCTGATTCAGCCTACCAGGTGCTGAACGCAGGGACCGGTAAACCAACCTCCATAATGGAGATTGGAAAAGCAATTGCAGGTGAACTTGGAAAGCCTGCTGATAATTTTATCGTAAGAAACCAGTTCAGGGCGGGGGACATAAGACACTGTTTTGCTGATACTTCCCGAACCAGCAGGATTCTTGGCTTCAACGCTGAGATTGAATTCGTCAGTGGAGTCAGGGACCTTTGCAGCTGGGTGAAGACATGTACGTCGTCCGATCTGGTGGACTCGGCTACTGAAGAGCTTGAGAAATACGGTCTTACAAAGTAACTTTAGAATAAATTATTTCAGCGCGAAGGCTTGTGGAGTCCGTTCATGAAAAGTGCGGATCTCCCCGAATCCCGTTTTCAGAAGGAGTTCAGCTCCCTTATCAAGGCCATAGAAAACATGTGGCTCTCTATGAGTATCCGAACCAACTGTTACAAGGGTTCCGCCAAGCTCTCTGAACAGTTCAAGAATTTCGGAAATCGGGTAAGTACTTTCCTCTTTTCTGCGTAGACCTGAGGTATTGAGCTCAAGGGCTATGTTTCTTTCGATGATAACTTTCAGAATTTCTTCTATTGTATCAGGCCAGAGTTCTATTTCATTGAAATCATGCTTCAGCCCGGCAAGGGCCAGTCCTCTTCTGAACAGGCCCATGTGTGCAAGAATATCAATATCAGAAACCTTAACCATCCTGAGGGTTTCGGTGTAGTATTCCTCAACGATCTCAAGAGGGTCTCTATCCATATAAGCTTCGCAGCCCAGAACCATTCCGATCCCCTCCAGCGAATGGAGAGCTCCGGTTATGAAATCGTAATCCGAATAATCAACAAGTTTCTTCACCTGTTCTTCATAGATGTGCGGTTCCCCGACTTCAAGACCCTTCATTACGGATATTCGTCCTCTTGATTCATTCATGGCGCAGTTTATTGATTCGTCAAATTTTCCTTCGTTGAAACCTCCGTAGCAGAAATCCTCAGGGTCCAGATCAAGATGTGCAACGAATCCAATACCGGCAAGATTGTTCTCTATTCCCTTCTGCACAAGCCTCCAGGCAGGGATATCAGCGTCCGGGGAGTCACTTGTATGAACATGCATATCCGCCAGATTCATATCATCTCTTTTCGTATAAATTGCATTAATTATTACCGTGCTTCATTTGCTGATGGCCGGTTCCTTGATTATATTGATTTTGTAATATGTGTAATTATTGAAAGGATGGTTCAAGTATGAAATTTGTCGTTGTTCTTTGTCTATTAACCACCGCGATGGCTTTTGCCGCAGCCGACCACCTTCTTCTGACAGAATTCTGTGATACTCCAACTGCCGGAGAGTTCGTAGAGATCTATAACCCTACGGAATCCACAGTTTCGCTGACTTACGTACACATCACGGATCTGTACGGTGACAGCTCGTGTGTCGAAGATTTCTATCCACAGATCGCCCTCGGGCCAATTGCGTACCAGAGTGCCTACGATTTCCTTGTCAAATTCCCTCCAGGGGACGAGATCGCTCCCGGACAGGTCATCGTTATCGCTATGAGCGGTTCAGCATTTGAAGGTGAGTATGCTCAACAGGCCGATTACGACATTATGGGAACCGGCGGCGGCGCAACAGTCATGATCGTCCCGACGAACGGTTTTGCCGGTGCAACCGCCGGCCTGACCAACTCGGGTGAGACTCTTACCCTCTTTTCTTACGATGACTCTTCTGACAGTGACGATCTCTGTTACGACATCGATTACGCTGTCTGGGGTGATGATGAAGGAGAATTCGTTGACAAGAGTTACATAACCATCAACACTTCCACTTACCTGGATGATACTCCCGAGGCAAGCCAGAATGCAATCTATTCCGAGGGGCATGCTTATGGAAATACTTTCCAGAGACTTGACCTGTGGGAGGGATTCGAAACCTTAACCGGCGGAAACGGTATAACAGGCCATGATGAGACAAGCGAGAACCTCAGCGATACATGGCTTGAGGCATTGCCTACTCCAGGCACGGTCAGCACACTGCTTCAGCGCGAAACCTGGGGATCGATTAAGGCCATTTTCTAGCAAAGCATTAATTCATGATGATTCAGGGGGACATGAATTATTTCATGTCCCCTTTTTCTGTATCTTGAAAAATTCTTGTGTTCAGTACGTTACGGCAAGCCCGGCCAGTATCATGCTTCTTGACAGATCAAGAGGTATCGAGAACTGGAAAAGTATGGATTCGGGGATGTATGCCATGTTCTGGTTCGGGCTGCCCGGAGGCTTCAGCTCGTATTTGCAGCCGATACGTACACAGGCGAAGAAGGTGTTGTCCACAGAATCCCAGTCATGTGAGCCATCATCTGATTCGGGAATATTTGCCAGGTCGGGACCGTAGCCGACGTCGCTTCCGGCGAATACCTCAAGGTCCCTGTCGAACATGTGTCCGGCGCAGATAGAAAGCCTGGGAAGCATTACCTGCATCGGGATCACGTAATTCATGTTAAGCGTGCCGGATAGCGCTGTGGGGCCTTCCGGATTCAGTAGATTGTACTTGACCATAGGACCTATTCCGTAACCGAAGGATGAAAAACCAAGATCAATTCTCTCGGTTGCACCGATGGAAAAATCCACGGTTGGATAGGTTTCAAGGAAATCTATTCTGTTCTCTTCGGCCTCCTGTTTTGATTCGGCCGAGAAATATGCGGGGAGGGTAACTCCACCGGTTATAGTAATATGGTCTTTCCCCAGGGTGTGAGCCCCCTGCATGGCTCCGTAATAGCATGATGAGAACATCAGTGCAAAAAACATGATGGATATGATCACCTTGGACATCTTGCCTCCTCCTGTAGTTACTTGGAAGATACATTACCGTTTCGATCAGGCAAAGCCTTGAATACGGTGGACTGCAGAGGATTCATGTAGTATCAGTTGAATTGAAAAGTGATTATACTGATATGGAGGGTAATATGGGAAAGAAAGTTGCATTTGTGCTCAGCGGGTGCGGGGTAAAGGACGGTTCGGAGATACACGAAGCTGTCGCAGCGCTCATAGCTCTGGACAGGGCGGGTTACGAAGTCGTCTTCACGGCGCCGGATGTTCAGCAGACCGCTACCGTTGACCACAGCACGGAGAAATCCGAAGCACAGGCGAGAAACGCGCTTAAAGAAGGGGCTAGAATAGCAAGGGGAGATATTAAATCCCTCTCCGATCTCAGGCCGGAAGATTACGATGCTGTTCTCTTTCCAGGAGGTTTCGGGGCTGCTCTTACATTATGCTCCTTCGCGTCCGATGGACCGGAGTGCTCAGTAAATGCTGAAGTGGAGAGTCTTCTCAGCGATGCCCTTCAATCCGGAAAACCAATAGCTGCCATGTGCATAGCTCCGGTAATACTTGCAAGAACGATACCGGGTGCAAGGCTGACCATCGGCAGCCATCCCGAAACCGCCGATGCAGTCAATTCAATGGGAGCGGTTCATGTGAATTGTGCAGTGAACGACTGCGTCGTTGATAAGGAAAGAAAACTGGTAACTACACCGGCCTACATGCTGGCAGCCGGCCCCGCGGAGGTATACGAGGGGGCGGTAAGTATGGTTGAGAAACTCGGTGAGCTTTTCTAGAATGCAGCCTTTATATCAGCCCATGTGCTGTTCTGAAGAGCAAGGTTACCCGGGGTCCAGATGGTTGCGTTATCCGGCGCGGTAACGATCATATCATCTATCCAGACGATGTCACCAGCCTCTGAATATGTCCTGCACTCGATTACCAGGCCTGTATGGCCTTCTACAACAGTCCACGTCCAGGATGTTTCATCCCAGCCTTCACCGTTACCGTAATCATCGTTACCGCTCGCGCTGCCGTTGTGTCCGTTTACATCGTTGGGGTCGTCGTTCCAGTGAGCCCAGATTCTGCAGGAGGGAGAAGCCAGGGGTGTTGTGTCGTATCGCCAGAAGCTCGCCGTCACTTCATCGCCATCCTCAAGCCCGACAACCCAGGCAATGTATGCCTGGGGTGTTCCTGAAGCTGCAGCGTCCTCAAGGCAAAGTGATTGTGATCCGGAATGCACGGGGTCAGTTGCTATTGTTGCGATTATGTCCCCATAGTTACCAAGAATGGTCTCCGTGCCTTCCCAGCCGTAGTTTTCGGTAATGTCGGCAAAGGCCATCTGAGAGAGAGCAAGGAGCAGTACAGCAATAAAGACAGATTTCATTTTTTCCCTCCATGATTGAATTTCACAGCGATATACAGCATATAATTAATAAACTATTAAAGACGGAATATCAAGTATCCGGTCAGAAAAGGTTAGAAAGGTAAGCCCGGCCCAGGTATCTGGTGCGGCTTTTTTCCCTCTTTTCCTCCACCATTGACTTCACCTTCATCAGTCTCGTAAGGTTTCCGCGCTCCATTTCGTCCAGCTTGAGACGTATAGCTCTAATGGCTTCTTCCAGCTCCGGGATCAGCTTGTATTCCAGGGCGTTCACTCTCCTCCTGGTCGAATCTATCTCCCTTGCCAGCAGGCTGATGGCCTTCTCGTGCTCTGCCAGTTTAATGATCCTGGGAAGAAGCACCTTATAAACCTTCAGCGACTGATCAAGCTCCACCGGCGTATCGAACATTCCATAGTTTCGTACATTTCCCTCTATCGATACGTCAAAGACGGGCAGAACCAGGTTCATTATCTTCCTCGTAGAAGTGGTAACTCTGGCCTCTGCTCCGGGATATCGGAGAGCGTCAAGCAAGCCCGGTTCGGTCATTGCCGCCCGCGCAAAGAGAAATTCGCCGTAAGCAAGGCTGAGCTCCTTCTCCAGTTCTTCCCGTGCGCCTTCATAATCCGAAATAAGTATTTTGAACTGACGCATGAGTTCATCGAGCTTGTCCTTGAGAAGCTTGTGCCCCCTCTGTGCAAGTTTTACCTTCTTGCGCCTCTGAAGCAGCTCCATTCGGGTTGCACTGACAACAATGGCCATCAGGCTGATACTTCTTTTCCCTCGGGCCAGTACTTATCAAGCCGTGCGGGGTCTATTCTCTTCATCTCTCCTCTTGGCAGGAGTTTCAGAAGTTCCCAGCCGAGATCAAGGGTTTCTTCTATGTTCCTGTTCTCGTGCTCCCCCTGGCTGATGTACCTCTTCTCGTACTCGTCTGCGAATTTAAGGTACTTCTGGTCAAGGGGGCTAAGTGCGGCAGCTCCGAGTATTACCGCCAGTTCCTTGGCATCCTTGCCGGCGGAGTATGCTGCCATCAGCTGGTTGAACAGGTCCGCGTGGTCCTCACGGGTCTTGTCCTTTCCGATTCCCTTGTCCTTCAACCTTGAGAGTGACTCCATAACGTCCATGGGTGGATATATGCCCTTCTTATGAAGCTCTCTGTTGAGGATGAGCTGCCCCTCGGTGATGTATCCGGTAAGATCTGGAATTGGATGAGTTTTATCGTCTTCGGGCATTGTCAGAATAGGGATCTGTGTTATTGATCCCTTCCGGCCCTTGATCCTCCCGGCACGCTCGTAAATCGAAGCAAGGTCGGTATAGAGGTACCCTGGATATCCCCTTCTTCCTGGAACTTCTTTCCTCGCCGCAGATATTTCCCTAAGCGCGTCACAGTAGTTGGTCATATCCGTAAGGATGACAAGGATGTGCATATCCTTTTCGTATGCGAGGTACTCGGCTGCGGTGAGGGCCATTCTTGGAGTTGAGATACGTTCGATAGCGGGGTCACTCGCCAGATTCAGGAACACAACCGCCCTGTCCATGGCTCCTGTATTCCTGAAATCACGGATGAAGTAATCGGCCTCCTCGAACGTTATACCCATGGCTGCGAAGACAACTGCAAAGCTTTCGCCACCGCCTGTGACCTTAGCCTGCCGGGCGATCTGTGCAGCAACGGCTGCGTGTGGAAGTCCGCTTCCGCTGAACACCGGGAGTTTCTGGCCTCTGACCAGTGTATTAATACCGTCTATCGAGCTGAAGCCTGTCTGAATGAACTCCGCCGGGTAATCCCTGGCGTAGGGATTGATGGGAGCCCCATTTATATCCATCATCTTCTCGGGAACTATCGGAGGTGCCGTATCGAATGGGGCTCTTGGTCTTCCCTGACCGTCAAAAACTCTGCCCAGCATCTCCTCGGAAACACCAAGTTCAACCTGTTTCCCGAGGAAGCGCACCCTGCTTTCCGTTATACTCGTTCCGCTGCTGCCCTCAAAGAGCTGTACCAGGGCCATGCGACTGTCAATTTCGAGAACCTTGCCGTGGCGAATCTCTCCATCGGGAAGTTGAATCTCCACCAGTTCCTCGTACGCGACTCCTTCGACCCCGTCTACCAGCATCAGTGGACCGGATATCTCTACTGTCGTTTTGTATTCTCTAATCATATCCCCGCCCTCCTACGCGGTCTGCTCTTTATCTATCAGATCGTTGATCTGCGAATTAATATGTTCTATAATTACTTCTATATCGTCGATACGATCTTCGGGAATGTAACTCATTCTTGCGATCTCCTCCTTAAGGGGGAGCTCAAAAAGATCTACGGGTGTTACATTGCTGCGGATGGCTTTCTTCATCTCCGCATTTGTATGCATTATGACTTCCATCATCAATTTCTGCTTTGTGATCGAAGTGTATGTGTCTACCTCATGGAAGGCATTCTGGTGCAGAAAATCCTCCCTTAGGGACCTTGCGGTGAACAGGATCAGCTGGTCTTCGGCTGAGAGTGACTCAGCTCCCACCAGTCTGGCTATTTCCAGCAGATTGGCTTCCTGCTGAAGCAGGGAGATGGCTTCCTTTACCATTGGAACCCACCCGGTGCCGAGCTTCTCGTCGTAATACTCCTTGAGGTTATCCGTGTAGAGGGAGTAGCTGTCAAGCCATCCTATTGCCGGAAAATGCCTTGCGTAAGCCAGCCTTGCCTGCAGACTCCAGAACACCTTAACAACTCTTAGCGTAGCCTGAACCACAGGATCTGAAAGGTCTCCTCCGGCCGGGCTCACAGCTCCAACCACAGTCAGCGCGCCGTTCCTGTCCCCTCCTATACATTTCACATTACCGGCGCGTTCGTAGAATTCAGCGATCCTGGTTCCAAGGTATGCGGGATACCCCTCTTCACCGGGCATCTCCTCAAGCCTTCCGGACATCTCCCTCATCGCCTCCGCCCATCTGCTTGTTGAATCGGCCATAAGGGCAACGGAATACCCCATGTCCCTGAAATACTCCCCGATCGTTATACCGGTGTAAACACTTGCTTCCCTTGCGGCCACAGGCATGTTGCTCGTATTGGCTACAAGAACGGTTCTGAAAATGAGCGGTTCTCCGCTTTTGGGATCTTCGAGTTCCGGGAATTCCTGAAGAACATCGGTCATTTCATTGCCTCGTTCTCCACATCCGACGTAAACCACCATTTCGGCATCCGCCCATTTGGCAAGCTGGTGCTGAATAACCGTTTTGCCGCTGCCGAAAGGACCTGGAACGCAGGCGGTTCCTCCCTTACCCAGGGGGAAGAACGCGTCTATAACCCTTTGTCCTGTAACAAGCGGTTCCTCCGGTGCCATTTTCTCCGCAATGGGTCTTGGTTTTCTTACAGGCCAGTTGTGGTACATAGGCAATTCAACAACCGCTCCGTCTGAAGTCTTCAGTTTTGCTATAACTGTATCGATATTGTACTTTCCGGCTTTTATCATCCATGTGATTTCACCCGAAACCGCAGGCGGAACCATGACTTTATGGGTGATGATCTTTGTTTCTGGAACGGAGCCCAGGATCTCGCCACCGGTAACTTCGAGACCAACAATAGCGACAGGTGAGAAATCCAATTCCTTCTCATGATCAAGGCCTCTTATGCTTATTCCCCGTGTGATCCAGTCACCTGCCTCCTTGCGTATTTCATCAAGGGGTCGTTGAATACCGTCATATATGGCGGTTACAAGTCCGGGGCCAAGTTCGACCGAGAGGGGTTCTCCGGTAGCTGTCACCGGGTCGCCAGGCTTCAGCCCTCCGGTCTCCTCATATACCTGTATAGATGCCTTGTCTCCTTTAAGCTCTATTATTTCGCCGATTAATCTGTAATCGGATACGTATACCAGGTCGTACATCCTGGAATCCTTCATTCCGTCCGCAACAACCAGCGGACCTGCTATCTTGTCTATCGTTCCCCTTATCATCCGTCGCCTCCGGTGGGTTGCGGGTTTTTAGCGGGTCTTTATTACTTCTGTTCCTCGGACATCAGATCAACACCGACTGCCTTTATGATAAGCTCCCTTATCGTAGTCTCTCCCCGCTTCTGAGTGCCCGTTATTCCGGGAAGAACAACAACCGATGGAATTGCCATATGAACCGTTTCTTCTATCTGTTCCTGGAGATCGTCCATCATGTTTTCGGTTATCATGATGATGGAGATTTTCTCCTTTACAAGCCTTGCAAATTGCTCCCGAGCCGAGTCAGCATTCTCAGGAACTACCGTTTCCACGCCCAGCGCCCGGAATCCGAGTACCGAGTCAGCATCTCCTATGAACGCTATCTTGCCCTCAGCCATACCGTCTCCTATCCACGCGGCAGCCGTTTTTTAAGTATGCCTTCTCCTACGCCGGCGGATTTTGCGGCAAGAAGCAACCTGAGGTGACTTATTTCCATTTCACGGCTTATCACGAAAGCAGCCAGAGGGGATGGCCCGAAGACGGGAAAAGCACCCTTTTCAAGCAGATCCAGCAGCCTTCTGTCACATTCCCTCTCAAATTTTAAAAAGAAACCCGTCTGTAAAGCTTCCTCGAATGCAGCTCCCGTTTCGTCAAATCCCGGAGTTTCAACAAGCAGATCTGGTAATGTTCTCCGTTGATAGGCTTCTTCTATTTCATCTTTCGTATGATACCCCCCGGGCAGAAGCATTTTTCGTAATTCCTGTCTGGAAACATCGTTAATGCTGCACCTTCCAGCTGTAAGAAAATTCCTCTGTTCGATGTTCGTCATGACGAATGTTCTGAAACCGGAGTTTATCTCTATAAGCTCGTCGCTTTCAACGGCTGCGGCAAGCTGATCCATCCTTCTGTCAACTTCAGCTACGTCAATCCTGTCAATCTCAAGAAGATCCTCTATCGTCCGCAGGAAAAGAGGTGGAAGCTCATCCCGGGCTTCGTCCGAGTTAACTGCTTTTCTGAGCGTCTCTATCTCTATCAGACCGGGCCGTTCAACCTCTATTCCGTCCTCAGAATCGTTCCCTGAAAGGATTTCCTTCCATATATACCTTGCGTTTCTCACGTCTCTGCGGTGCAGGAGGCTCCGTGTAAGTCGTTCATCCTCACTCAGGTCAATAAGCTCTTCTTCTGTTGCTTCCATAGCTTTGATAAAACAGTCTTCCATGCAGTGGTACTGCATGAAGCCGCCGTACCAGGTGTCACCGAGAAGTCTCATAGCTTCTTCTTCACTGCCCGATGATAAGAGCATCTGCCACATGCGCTGGTCCAGAAGTGTTGTTTCCTCGCCACTAATTCTGCCATTGGCATAGATGAAACCCACTGCCATGAATCAGCTCTTCTGCAGAGGTATGAGATCGGTAAGCATCATCACAATATCCTCGTGAACAAGTTCTGCTATCATCGGGAATGTCCCATTCTGGCTGATCTTCCCGGTTTTGAAGATAACACCTCCGGTCTCGTCATGACGTTCAGCGGAAAGGACGAATTCGCGATCTTTCCCGGAGTGTTTTTTCAGATACCCGGAAGTTATGCGAGACTCATCTTTGGAGGATATTACAACTTCGACCTTTCCTTTCAGATCACAGCCTGCGAGAAGAGAAGATATCATCTCGAGATACTCCGAGTCACCAGCTGAAACGAGGTTCCCCGACGCTTTTACGATAGCGTCATCCATCATGGTCCTTCTGGCATTCATCATCTTCCTGGCCGATTCCCTGCGAACGTGAAATTCTTTTCTCTTCCGTTCTTCTTCGATACCGGATCTGATTTTCTCTACTTCCCTGCCGTGATTTTCATCAAGCTCTTCTGCATTGGCCTGGAGAGCTGTTTTCTTTTCTTTCTCTGCAGCTTCAAGTATCGCCTCCGCCTTCTGCCTGGCCTCTCCTTCTATCTTTGAAAGGATCGCTTCGAGAGACATCTTCTCGTTACCCCCCTATGCCCTGAAGCATGAGGAACGAAACGAGGAAGCCCAGAATTGCGTAAAACTCAACAAAAACCGCAAGAATAAGGGACTTTGCGGAATCATCCGGCTGCTTGGCTGTCATCATCGCGCCACCGGCGCAAACCTTCCCCTGGTGAATACCGGAAAAGAGTCCGGCAAGCGCTATAGGGATTCCCGCTGTGAATATCTGCCAGGAGACATGCATATCCATGTCCGGAACAACTTTGCCAAGCAGAAGGAAGGCTATTACGAAACCGTATATCCCCTGGGTTCCCGGTAACGCCGAAAGAAGAAGGAGTTTTCCGAATTTACCCGGATCTACGCTCATTACACCGGTGCTGGCCTGGGCAGCTATTCCCACGCCTATGGCTGATCCTATCCCCGCAAGTGCGCACGCCAGGGCAATTCCCATGTATGCTACGAGCTGTTCCACTTATCGTCTCCCTTCACTCCTATACAAGAGCTGTGTTTCTATTTTCTTTCAATATGTACATATTTCGGTTCGTATCTAAGGGGTTTGAACGGAACACCGGTTCCGTCGTAGAATTTCCCGAAGAACTCAACAAATTGCAGTCTTGCTGTATGGATGAAACCGCTGAGGGCGGCCATGGCCATGTTGAATGTATGCCCTCCAATAACCACGATGACCGCAAGCACTATTCCAAGTACAGGTATTCCTATCTGATGCAGAAGCATTCCTGCTATCTGGTTGATAACCTGTGCTATTATGGCACTGGAGAGAGCAAGGGCGAAAAGTCTTGAATATGAAAGTACGTCTCCAAGAAGGTTGACTATACCGTACAACGCATAAGCTCCAAGGCCTATCTTACCGAATCCCTTTGCAGCGCGCCCGCCCATGATGAATATCAGTAGAGCACCCGCCGCAAGCATGTAGATGAAAATTTTATCCAGTGGACCGTTCATGTCGTAAAGGGTTCCATTCAGGAGGTAATTGTTAAAAAGCCATGGGAAAAGACCCGCGGTGGCAAGCAGCCAGCCGGACTGATCAACAACCGCTGCGAATTTTTCACCTGCTTTCCACCGTTTTACCAGGTTTACTATTATTCCAGCAGTCAGCTGCACAAGTCCCAGCCCCAGTGTAAGGTAAAGGAAATGCTTCGATACTCCGAACCCTTCCTGTCCAGGCTGTCCCGGCTGATACCCCGGAAGCATGCCGTTCAGAAGGTTAGCTGGCGCCTGAAGGAACCCCGGCAGGCTGTCAAATGATATACCGAACCAGCCTCCAAGGAAAATACCAACTACAATACTTGCTAATCCGCCCTGGAAAAGCAGCTGAAACAGCCTCGGATTTCCGTGTCTTCTTCGGACCAGATACCATCCAGCAGCGCAGCCCAGCGCAAGCGCTATCCCGTAACCCGCATCCCCTATGCATATTCCAAAGAAGAAAGCATAAAATGGTGCCACCAAAGGTGTCGGATCCGGGTCTTTTCTTGTTGGCTGTCCGTACATGTCGGTAAGAAGGGTGTATGGTGCAGCGGCAGCCTTTTCCGTCAGCGGAGAAGGAGGTATTTCTCCCTCTTCCGGTTCTATTTCTTCAATCGAAACTTCCCCCAGTTGATTGAGGATTTCTGTAAAATCCTCAAGGTCAGCTGTGCGGATCCACGCTTTGAACAGATAAATATTGGAGCTTGAGTAAGCGGATCTTGTTGCGAGCGTTCGCTCAAGAAGAAGGCCTGCTGCATCCAGAAGGGTGCGGAACCTGCCCATTTCAGATGCGAGTTTTACAGCTCTGTTATGAAGCGCTGACATTCTTCTTCGAATCAGCTCTATTTCCCGACGAACCTCTTCAAGCTGTTCGGGAACCATGCCTGTTCGCATACCAAAATCCTGCTGTGAGAATCCTATCTCTCCCAGAGCCTGCATTACGTCACGGGTAACCGATTCGTGAGTGACCACAACAACATTCTCCGTATTTTTTTCTTTATGAAGAACCTCTATGTGGAACAGCGGAATATCTTCCTCAAGAAGATGCGCTTTTTCGATAGCGTCCTTTTCAAGCACACCCGCAACCATACGGCAGGCACCTTTTCTGCGCAGCTCCTCAAATGTAACTGGAAGTTGCTGCCAGAACAGCAGAAATTCCTCCTCCTGCAGAAGCTCCTTCTCCGCTCCCTCGAGCTTGGCTTTTTGTACAGCTACGAACCAGGCTCTTCGGGCGTCCTCAAGCAATCGCCTGTCTGCAAGGAGGAGCATAAGTTCTTCTTCTTTTACAGAAGGGGGTTGAGAACGTGAAACGTCAACTTCACCGGTGGTTTCCTCCCGAAGAAAAAGTATCGCTTTTTCAAGACTGGAAATTTTCTCAACCAGCTCTTCGGTATTCATACTTGCTGGCTTGAGGAAGCTTTCCTCCTCAGATATATCCAATTCAGACAGATCGATCAGCTGAACTTTGCCGGATGATTCAATGGTATTGAGAACCATTTCCCTTCTGAGCGAATGACATAGAATTTCTATCTTGGAAACTGCATCCAGACTCATTAACCCTGGCCCCCGCTTCTCAGGATATATTCCCGGAGACTTTCTGTCGCTGCTTTCTCAAGGATGTCTGTTTTCCCGGCTAGCTGCCCGAGCTTATCCGTCGTTTCGATGGCAAGGGTTTCTGACAGCGCGGCTATTATTTCCTCGACTTCTGCCTCGGCAAGTTGCGCGATTTTCTTCAGCCCGGCGTCTCTTTCAAAATTCTGCTCGTTCAGCTGTTCAGGTATGGACATTTGTATCCTGAGGGCTTCCTTCTCGGCTTTTTCCAGCTCCAGCTGAGCTTTTTCTTCTTCCCTGTGAAGTTCTCCCAGCTTTGACATTAAAACCAGCCTTTCGAATGAATCGCAGGTGCAGCACAGAGTATCGTAATGGGAGTTAGATCTCCCGATTTGTGCTATACCTCCATAACAGAGTCTGTTGTGGATATTACTTATGAAACTACTTTAAGTGATTTTATAAATTATTGTATATCAGCATATTACAGAATTATCCACATTTTTCAATACTTTTCCACAATTTCCACATCAAGCTTCCGAATTGTTACCATGGCTCATCTTGCATGATCCCTCGAAGAAAACTCCGTCCTCTATAATGAGGGACCGCGTGAAAATGTCACCTTCAACGCTTGATCCACTCTGCAGCTCAAGATGATACTCGGCCCTGACGGTACCCTGGATCTTGCCGCCTACAACAGCCTGGCTTACGGTCACGTTTCCGGTTATTACTCCTTCACGGCCAACAGTCAGTGTTCCGGTAACAACAACCTCTCCGTCCACGGTACCATCAATTCTAAGGCCGCCGTCTACTTTGATGGCGCCCTTGCACAGACTCCCGGAACCAAGAATGGAGTCTATCGTTGAGGACAATTCCTTTTTAGACATGTTCTTTTATTTCCTCTTTTCCACTATTGCTCAAGGGAATCCTCCGGTACGGGGATTCCTGCAGCAATGTTCTCCAGCTTCTGCCTGTATTCGTGCCGTTGCTGGATTTCATATTCCAAACTTTCCACCCTGTCTTCAATATTCCTTCTTGCGGCAAGTGAATCCTGCAGATGCAATATATCACTTCTCAGTTTTGCAGTATCACCTGCATTAATCAGGCCGTACGCTACGATTATTGCAGCTGACGACAAAAGCAACACTACAAGTGCCATTAGAACCCTTGCCAGATATAGCTTCCATCCTACTATATTGAACTGGTGAAGCGTTTTACCTGTGTTGGAGATAAACGTCGCCGTGAAACCCTTTTCAGGCATTTACACCTGCCTTTTCTTATTCCGCATGCGGTAAACTACGACAAAGGGTTCTTACTTGTCAACAAACTAAGGCTCGTTACAGTCTTTCCAGTAATTTCCTGATATTCTTCATGTTCAGGCCTATTCCAAGTGATGCCATCAGTAAAAGTCTGAGCTTGTGCCCCTGCATATCACCAGCAAGAATCGCTCCCTTTCTCTCAAGGTCTGCGCCACCTCCTGGATAGTTATATACTCCCAGAACCCTTCCGATATAACATCTGCTTGTTACACACACAACTGTTCCCCGCTCAACAGCATACTGGACAGCTTCTGCGACATCGGGCGGCACATTTCCCCGTCCAAGGGCTTCAACAACCAGTGCCTTATCGCCACAGTCTACACAGTATCTTATTTCCCTGGCTCCAAGCCCCGCGGCTGTTCTGACAAGTCCAACCCTTTGATCAAGTTTAAGTCTGCACTTCGGAAGCTGGATCCTCCACATGGGTTTTCGCTGAATCATTACCCTGTCCTGATCGACAAACCCAAGGGGGCCGTAGCCCGGTGATTTGAAGCTGCTTACGTTGCTTGTGTACGTTTTTGTGACCCTGCTTGCGGAATGAATTTCATCGTTAAGAACTACTGTAACTCCCAATTTATGAACTTCATACTTTGAGGCAGTCAGCAACGCTCCCCTTACGTTTCTTGGTCCATCGACGCCCATTTCGGACTGGCTTCTCATTGCAGCGGTAAAAACAACTGGAATTGTCCCCCTGAGATAGATGTCGGCCAGGAAAGCGCTTTCCTCAAGAGTATCGGTTCCGTGGGTGACTACGATCCCGTGGTACCTCCCGCTTGAGATCAATTCTTCCAGTTTAAGGCAGAGTTGAGTCATCATTTCTGGTGATATCGAAGGACTGGGAACGTTACAGAACCTGATATGCTCAACATCAATTGAAGGAGGGGTTACATCTCCCTGTATGTGAAGGGAATCATGATGACCTGAGATATCAAGTCCTCCGCGGTCCGGCAGCATTTCTATAGTGCCCCCGGTAGAAACGATAGCTATGTTCGCAATGGATCCATTCTGGGGATTAGCATGCATTAACAAGCTCCGCAGGTGATATACAGTCTAGGTGTAGCGTATGCCGTCATTTTTTTCAGCAGCGTTATCTCCAACGAAGCGGATTAGACGTTTTTTCAGTTTGTCCGGCCTGTCTGCAAGGGATCTTATATACAGCCTGGCCTTACCGATGCTCCACAGGTTATCTATCATTTGAATCAGCTCACTGTCCCTGCTGACAGCTTCAAGTAGCGGCTGATGACCTTCCACAAGAGTAAGAAGGTCTGAGCGTGACGAATCCTGGGTCCATTTGATCAGAATCGCAACGGTGTTTGCGTTGTCTCTATACTTACGTCTCATACCAAGGCTTATTGCCCCCGCCTGTGGTGCTGTTACCTCACCCGTCCTGGTCGCGATTTCAAGGAAGAACTGAGTCACTGTTTCCACGGCATCCCTTGCGGTATCAACTACAGATCCTGGTTTTGCCGCATCGGGGTTGAATATCCAGATATGTTCCAGAACTGATCTAACCGATTTGATCTCGCTGGGTTTCCTCTTCATTATCTCGCTTTCCAGTGAAGCAAAGATTCTACCAAAATGCTTCATGAAAAGTATCTGCTGCTGAGCGGACTTTTCCCTCGACATTCTGTCAAACAGCCTGATGGAAATCTTCCTGCCGGGGATGTAGCCGGAAACCGATTGTGTTGCTTTTCTGGTGGCTTTTCTGAGCCACATCAGCTTGTATACATTCTTATCAAGATTCTTAACAGCAGCGCTGACAGTAAGCTTCCCGGTGCTCCCTGATCTGGAAAGAGATTTTTCAAGAGCTGTAAGAATTATATCAGGTTTAAAATCATCATCGGCACCTAGATATCCTGTTATTTCTACAAAGTCATCTATCATCAGTTCTATCTTTTCCAGGCTCTTTTTATCATCACAAAGCAGTATTATGTCCAACAGAACATTTTCAAGCGTGGAAAAAACATTCTTCCGCCAATACCTGCACACGTTCTGACCAGGAGGGTGTGACTGTTCCTGGAAATAGTTTCTTACCTCTTCGGGAATCTCCCCGGCTGAATCTTCTTCACTGTCGTTCTCCAGGACTCTGAAGATATCGATGATATCGCCGCCCTTAGCGATTTTTCTGAGTTTCTGTATTTCATCGCTGGAGGTCTGTCCCGAATAACCGGATATGATATCACCGCATCCGTGCTCGATAAAACCCTCTATGAGTTTGCGTCCCTCGCGAAGAAGTATCTGCCTGTACATGGGGTTACTGGAAAGTACCTGAAGTGATTCCACCATATCTTTAATTATTTCAGAGGATGCGTCCCTTATGCTTCGCCATTTTTCCATAAGACCTGTGGCATCGAACTGTTCCTTGAATTCAGCATACGGAGTATCCTCGTTCAGCTTTCTTGCGAATTCACTTATAAGCTCCGATTCAAGCCTGTGGGACATCCATGACAGAAATTCAGCTCCAGCAGGTTCTCCATACTTGGAAGCAACACAGAGCTCAGAGATCTCGATGAAGTAAGGGATTAGAGTGTCAGGCCTGTCGGCAATAAGCTCGGTCGTAAGCGGTATTGTCTTTCCAAAGTACAGCGCGGCAGTCTTCAGCTGCCACAGAGCCACATTACTGTCCTCTGTCTCTTTTGAAGGAATTATTGTATCGAGCATATGTCTCATGAAACTACCGGTTATTTTTTCGGCTACATCAGGGTGCTCCACAAGGGTTTTTACGAAAGCCGTAAGCCCGTAGGAAAGGAATTTACTGAATGTCCTGTGCCCTGTTTTCTCTATCCAGACTGCCTGCTGTGAAAGGATATCGCAGAGCATTTTTGAGGAATAGATAAGGTCGTTGGCCTTCTTTTCCTCTATCCCCGGAATCCTGAGCAGATTTTCCATTGTCTGCTTGAGAGCCTTGCTCCTGTCCTCTGCTCTGAACAGTTTCCCAAGGAGCGATGTTTCTTCTTTTCTTAGCTGATCTATGCTCATTTCTCTGTTATATGTAGAAACAGCGGTCGAAATAAGCTCGGTGAATATTGGATCCTTCGCATCCGTTCCCTGCAGAAGAGGTGCGATAACCTTATCCATGAATCTTCCACGGAGGTCTTCACTATTTATAATACCAAGAGTGCGCATGATAAGCCGGGCTAAATCGACGGGTTCTTCTGCCAGTGGTGTAAGCCATTCTGTCTGTTCACCTTCCAGCAGTCTTTTCCTGCAGGTGACATCCAACAGATCAAGGATACCTACGAACACCTCGCTTTTTGTGATAAGGTCAGGAAACTTGACTATCTTGGTCGAGCTGATCAGCAGTATCAGTGTCGGCAGCAGTTTGTCATAGCTGATCTCAACCTCAGCCAGATAGTTGTTCATGGATTCTAATGCAGCTTCAGGGTCAACCTGGCTGAGAATCGAGTCCATCAGACTTCCAACAGAATTAACGACCCGCCTGATCTCTATATTACTGGTCTTCCCCTTAAGAAACTGCAGTGCTATGGGAATGAAATCAATGTAAAATTCGGTTTTGCTGTTCTCCAGATACTCGGTTCCGCTTCTTTCGCGGGCAAGTCTGGAAATCATTATTACCAGGTTGTTATCTTCCGTCTCTATTGCTATGGAATATGTTTCACGGAAACTGTTATAGAAGGCTCTGCCCGCCCCGGCGAACAGGAACATTTCAGCAATAGCTCTTCCGTACTTGAACGAGGTTCCGCTTTCTGTGAGGGGCAGATCTATGATATCAAAGTTAATATTTCTCTCAGCCCTTCTTTTAAGCGTTTCTTTAGCCTGTTCGGAAATACTGCCAACAATCTCTTCCATTTCCTGTTCAGTTGTGCTGCCGACTACATCGGTGACTACACTCTTCATCGCGTCTTCAAGCAGCGGTTGCAGCTGTTCCGATTCTTCCAGCTTTCCGAGAAATCCCGAGAGAGTACGGATGGTTTCTATCTTTGTGGAAAATCCCCTCATTTTCCTGAAGAGAGATTCCCCGTTCCTTCCAATCGCTCTCCAAACGGGGGAGTCATCTTTTGTTAGAAGATACCATCCGGTCTCAACAGCGAAATCGATAAGGGTTCCCCGCACAACAGGGGGTGCTGTTTTCATTACCTCAGCTGCGCGCTGAAGAGCCCGCACGATATTCCCGCCGCCTATCCTCGTTCTTTCTAGCATAAAACCGAATCGTTCAGGCCATCTAATGCCTTCATGAATCAGGTTTTCGGCTAGAGAAAGGTCTCCCGGAGTTTCAGCAAGAACAAAAAAAACCTTGTATAACAACGACATAAGGTCATCAAACACAAGTCCTGTACGTGGACCGATCTGATTCCATACCCAGCTGAGATGGAAGAATTCCTGAACTGCTACAACAACGGCATCCGAAGGGAGGTTAGTCAGGGCTGCAAACCACTTGACCGCCGCGTCTTCAATGATCGGTGGTGGTGTCTGCATATTAGACAGATGTTTAAGAAGTTTATCTACATCGCTGTCTTTTATCGTCGTAAGAAGATGCGCCAGGGCGTTTCCGGCGGCTTTCCATTCACTTGAAAAAAGACGGATCTCCAGAACCCTGTTTCTTGTTTCTGGGGAAACAATTGAAGTATCAAGATTCTTTTCTGGAAGGCTGAAACCCTTTCCCACCTCGGGAGGTTTCACGGAGCGAAGTTGATTTTCCTTGCTCCATTCTTCGATGCTCCGTACTTTTTCCTGAACGTCTATTCCGTTTCTCCCTGATCCACGTTATCATCACCTGGATGTACAGCGGTCGCGTCTACAACCCTGTCTTCCTCGGGCAGATTCATCAGCCTGACTCCCATTGTATTACGCCCCATCTCCCTGATCTGTTCAACGGGAAGCCTTATTATCATTCCAGAAGCGGAGATAAGGATCAACTCATCCTCTTCGGAAACCTGCATTACTGATATGACCGGTCCGTTTCTTTCAATATTGCGGATATTTATCACTCCGCGGCTTCCTCTGTGGGTAAGCCTGTACTCGTCAGATGAGGTCCTTTTACCATATCCGCCTTCGGTTACCGTAAGCAGGCTTCCGCGATTCTCCATAGCTACCATGCCAACCAGCCTGTCTTTCTGAGCAACCCTGATTCCTCTTACTCCTCTGGTGTGCCTGCCCATGGGCCGGACTTCTTTCTCGGAAAACATATTGGCTTTTCCGCTGGCAAGGGCAAGGAAAATCCAGCCGCTGCCGTCGGTAAGCGCAGCGGAGACCAGCTCAGCGTTGTTATCAAGCTTGATAGCCCATATCCCATTTTTCCTCGGATGACTGTAGCTTGAAAGAGTAGTTTTCTTCACCTGGCCGTTGCTGGTGGCCATAAGTATGAATCTGTCTTTGTCAAATTCCTTCACACAGACATTGGCAACCGGCCTCTCCTCCGGTTCAAGGTCCAGAAGATTTACTATTGCTTTTCCTTTACTGATGCGCCCCGCCTCAGGGATCATGTAAACCTTGAGCCAATAACATCTTCCCTGGTTGGTGAAGAACAGGATATAACTATGATTTGAAGAAATGAAGATCTGTTCAAGGGAGTCCTCTTCCCGGGTCTTTGCCCCGGTAATACCTTTACCTCCCCTGTGCTGGATCTTGTACGTGTCCGATGAGAGTCTTTTAATGTAGCCCTCCCGGGATACGGTAATTACCATCTCGTCGTCGGGAATAAGATCCTCGATGTCTATTTCTCCGGGGGAGTAGGGCAGTATTTCCGTTTTACGCTCCCTGCCGTATTCTTCGGCGATTCCCACCAATTCGGCAGCAACGATCTGCATCCTCTTTGACCTGTCCGCCGCGAATTCTCTGAGTTCTTCCAGAAGGATTTTCAGTTCGTTGTGCTCTTTCTCCAGCTCTTCCCTTTCAAGGCCGGTGAGTTTTCTCAGTCGCATATCAAGTATCGCCTGGGCCTGGATATCAGAGAATCCGAATTGAGCAACAAGCGCGGATCTGGCTTCATCACTGTTGCCGGATTCCCGTATGACCCTTATTACTTCTTCGATCGAATCCTGTGCCTTAAGCAGGCCTTCAACAATGTGTGTTCTTTCTTCAGCCTTTGCAAGGTCGAACGTTATCCGTCTATTAATAACATCGTGCCTGTGCTCTATGTAGTAATCCAGAAATTTTCGCAGAGTAAGCCTGAGAGGCTTTCCGTTGCAGAGCGCAAGGCAGTTCGCCCCGAATGTCTTTGCCAGGCTGGTGTGCTTGTAAAGCTGGTTAAGTACTACTTCCGAAAGAGCATCGTTCTTCAGCACAATGACGATTCGCATGCCTTCTCTGTCGGATTCATCGCGGAGGTCTGCTATGGAGACGATTTTTTTCTGCTTTACCAGCTCGGCGATACTCTCTATGAGCCTGGTCTTGTTCACCTGGTACGGAATCTCCGTGACTATTATGGCTTCCCTGTCCCTTGGGGCCTCTTCAATACTGATCCTTGCGCGGACAAGGATCGATCCCTTTCCGGTCCTGTAACAATCTCTGATACCCCTGATACCGGTTATTATGCCGCCAGTTGGAAAATCCGGTCCCTTGACTATGCTGAACAGCTCTTCTTCTGTAATGTCGGGATTCTCAATGATGCTGCAGCATGCACTTACTATCTCGCGAAGATTGTGTGGCGGGATGTTTGTAGCCATTCCAACAGCTATACCCGATGAACCGTTGACAAGAAGATTCGGTATTCCAGAGGGCAGTATTGAAGGTTCCTTCAGCCGATCATCGAAATTAGGAACCATATTCACGGTTTCCTTATCGATATCGCGAAGCATTTCCGAGCCTATTCTGGACATTCTGGCTTCAGTATATCTGTATGCAGCGGCTGGATCACCATCTATTGATCCGAAGTTGCCCTGTCCGTCCACAAGAGGGTGCAGGAGAGAGAAGTCCTGCGCCATTCTGACCATGGCATCGTAAACCGCGGAGTCCCCGTGGGGGTGGTATTTTCCAAGTACATTGCCGACAACCGTGGCTGATTTCCTGTACGCGCGTTTGTGTGTAAGTTTCTGCTCATACATCGAATACAGAATTCTTCTGTGAACCGGCTTAAGGCCGTCTCTAACGTCCGGCAGGGCTCTTGAAACGATGACGCTCATGGAATAGTCCATATATGAACGTTTCATTTCTTCTTCTATATCAATGATGTCCGCTTTTTTATTCTGGCTGCTGCTCAACTGGTCTCCTTCAACCCTTTTGGTCATGCCTGGTTTCTTTCTACTTTATTCACAGGGCATTCTGGTGCTTGACAGGACACTATATATCAAGATTCAATACATCAGCGGCATGCTGCTGTATGAATTCCCGCCTTGGTTCGACATCATCACCCATGAGAACTGAAAAAATATGACTTGCCTGCATTACGTTTTCAAGTCTTATCTTCAGTAGAACCCGCTTTTCGGGATCCATCGTAGTCGCCCATAACTGCTCCGGGTTCATTTCACCGAGGCCTTTGTACCTTTGCATTGAAATACCCGTATTATCGAATTCCTTTACGATTTTCTTTCTCTCCTTCTCGTTGTATGCGTATTTTTTTGAGCTTCCTTTCTTTATAAGGTACAGCGGCGGCTGAGCGACGTAGATGTATCCGTTTTCTATAAGTTCCGGCATATGCCTGTAAAAGAATGTAAGCAGCAGGGTTCTGATGTGGGACCCGTCAACGTCTGCGTCAGTCATTATTATGATTTTATGATACCTGAGGTTGCTTATATCAAAATCTTCTTCGATTCCCGTTCCTGCCGCTGTTATGATTGTTCGTATTTCGTTGTTCCGGAGAACTTTCCCAAGCTGTGCCTTCTCTACGTTGATGATCTTTCCCCTCAGGGGAAGGATGGCCTGGAAATGCCTGTTACGCCCCTGTTTTGCAGAACCTCCAGCCGAATTACCCTCTACTATAAAGAGTTCGGCCTCCTCCGGGTTGTTCACGGTACAGTCAGCAAGCTTCCCGGGAAGGGCTGCGGTTTCAAGTGCTGATTTCCTTCTTGTCAGCTCCCTTGCTTTCTTCGCTGCCTGTCTGGAGCTGTGATTAAGAAGGCATTTCTGAATGATGTTTCGAGCAATCGTGGGGTTTTCCTCGAGGAAAGTTGATATTCCCCTGCTGACGTGAGAAAGTACAGCACCCTGAACATTTCTGTTTCCCAGCCTTGTCTTTGTCTGCCCCTCGAACTGCGGATCGGGGATTTTAACGCTGATTACGGCCGCCAACCCCTCTCTTACGTCACTTCCCGAGAAGGAATCATCCTTGTTGCTGAACATGTTGTTTGCAGACGCATATTCATTAAGTGTTCTGGTGAGAGCCGATTTCATTCCAGACAGGTGTGTACCGCCATCAATTGTATTGATGTTATTAACAAAGGAAAATATATCTTCCTGGAAGGCTTTGTTGTATTGCAGCGCGACATCGATAATTATAAGGCCATCTTCATCAAGTTCGAACTCTCCGCTTATTCTTACGGGTTCATGAAGAGTAGTATGTGCTTCGTTTATATAGGACACAAAAGAATTCAGGCCCCCTTCGAAGCAGTATTCTTCCTGCCTTTCTGCGCTCTCGTGCCTCTTATCGGTAATATTGAGTTTCAAACCATTATTGAGATACGCCAGCTCGCGCAGTCTGCCGGACAGGGTTTCGAAATTCAGTGTCGACGTTTCGAATATCTGCTCATAATCCGGCATGAACCTGATTCTTGTTCCGCTAAGATCCGTTTTGCCGCTCTTAACCTGCGGTCCCTCAGGGTCACCGCGCAGGAAACCCTGTTTGTAGGTGTTACCACCTTTATAAACCTCAACAGTCAGCCATTCAGACAACGCGTTAACCACGCTGACTCCCACACCATGAAGTCCTCCTGATGTCTTGTAAGCGGTATTATCGAATTTCCCCCCCGCATGGAGTGTAGTCATAACGACTTCAAGTGCCGTTTTACCGCTCTCGTGCATTTCGATTGGAATTCCACGGCCGTTATCGTTAACGGAAACCGAACCGTCGGCGTGCAGAATCACTTCTATCAGCGAGCAGAAGCCGGACTGAGCCTCGTCAATGCTGTTGTCAACAACCTCCCAGACAAGGTGGTGAAGACCGGTCTGTGAGGTTGAGCCGATATACATACTCGGTCTTTTTCTGACATGTTCAAGTCCTTTTAGAACTTTGATCGAGTCAGCGTCATAGTTCTTATTATTACCGGTCAAACTGTTTACCTTCCGCCGTTCTCAACTATACTGTTCTTATATCAGTAAAGAGATCTTCGTTCCATACTGAATTCAGCTTGAGCAGCACTTCTTTTTTTCTCAGCCTGAACTCCATTGATGCCGCGGGATGAATTATTTTAAGAAGGAGTACGGAGCCTTCGAAACCCACTGGTCTTACGAAGGCGGCAAGTTCCTCTCCGATGATGTTTTCCCACAGCAACATGACACGATTCCTTTTCTGATACTCATCGAGTTGAAAATTATCAAGGACATCATGTATCAGACTGTCGATCTTTCTCACATTGATCCAGATACTACTCTTCTGCTGCCTTTGACAACTTAACAGGCATTATGAGCGCAATGTATGAGTCGGAACCATCCGTTTCCTTCTCATCATTGATCACAACAGCCGTATTGCTGTCTTTCATCTTAAGTACAATTCTTTCGCAACTCATATTACGAAGTATTTCCATAAGGAAATTGCCATTGAAACCTATATGGAACGGTCTGCCTTTGTACTCCGCCGTAAGGTCTTCCTGGGCATCACCAGCATCAGCACTCTCCGTATGAACAAGAACCTTGTCCTTTTCAAGTGAGAATTTGATCTGATGAGTCGTGGGATTCGCCATTGTCTTGACCCTTCGAAGAACGGATATAAGATCTTCTCTGTCCGTGGAAAGAATACAATCGTTGTCCTGCGGTATAACTTTTCTGTATGGAGGATATTCACCATCAATAGTTCTGCTGAATATAATCGTATCACCGAATTCAAAAGAGATCTGTGATCCTTTGAACCTGATAAGAACATCATCCTTAGTGGATAATTTTGCGAAGAGGTTCAGAGCTTTCTGAGTGACAAGTGCATTGATATTAACTGCTGAAGATATACTGCCAAGGGTAATACAGCTTAATCTGTGACCATCTGTAGCCACCATCTCAAATCCATTTTCACCAATATCGAGAAGAGCCCCGTTCAGCGTTGCCCTGTAATCGTCCCTTGCAACTGCATACGAAGTTTTTCTTATAGCGTCGGAAAAAACATCTACTGGAACGGATGCAGGTTCAACACCGCTTTTTGATGGAAGGGATGGAAACTGCTCGCTGGAGTTACCGCTAAGCGTGAAAGAACCGTTCCCGCAGCTTATTGTAATTCTATTACCCGTACCACTTAAACGAACTTCTTCTTCAGAAAGTTCACGGATTATCTCGTGCAATTTTTTTCCGGGTAGTGTTATTGATCCTGATGTAGTTACAGATGCTGGTATCGTTGTAATAACAGTAGTATCAAGATCGGTTGCAGATAATCGAAGGTTCTCTCCTTCGGTTTCAAGAAGAACATTAGTAAGATATGGCAGACTGCTTCTGGTAGGGAGGGCTGTGGCAACACAATTAAGACCTTTAAGCAAGTCGGATTGGTTGACAAGAAGTTGAATCATGGGATTTCCTCCAGCTTTATAAATACATTAATTTAGAACAATAATGATAGTTATTATACATGTGGATATGTGGACATGTCACATGCAAGAAAGATATGAGCGAAATGTTCGTGTGCAACTTTTGTTGATAACCTGATAACAAAATAAGACTTTTCCACAAGTGTTAATTTTATAATACCCTTTACTACCCGTAACTGACAGTTTTACACAACTGAAAGAGGAAAAATCAACAGTATCAGATTGAAATAAGTTTACGTCTTATTTCAGCGATCTTTCGTTCAAGATCCGGTGTTTTTTCTTTGAGTTCTGCTATTCTGTCAATGGAATTCAGAACAGTAGAGTGATCTCTTCCAGAAAAGAAAGAACCTATTTCCGTGAGAGACATGGAAGTAAGTTCACGAATAAGTGACATTGATACCTGTCTGGGAATCAGAACACTGTGCTTCCGCTGTCTTCCCTTAAGCTGGCTTGGAGAAACATCAAAACTTTCTGCAACAATAGAAGTAATGTTTCCAGGTGTAAGCCTTCTTGTAATAGTTCCGAGAGAGGAACGGATCTCTTTCTGGGCAAGATCCATGTCTATGCTGCATCCTGTAAGCCTTGACATTGCTGCAAGTCTATGGATTACACCAGACAGCTGCCTGACGTTCTTCCTTATGGAAGAAGCGATGAAATCAAGCACATCCTGGCTCACTTCAAGTTCTTCGTCTCTTACCAGAAGGTGCAGTATCGCAAGACGGGTTTCGTATTCAGGTGGTTTAATATCAGCAACAAGCCCTGACTGAAAACGGCTGATAAGTCTTTCAGGAAGATCCTGAAGTTCGTGCGGTGGCCTGTCTGATGTTAGGACTATCTGTTTACCATGCTGGTGAAGTTCATTGAAACGGTGGAAGAACGCCTCCTGCGTTTCGACTTTTCCTTTCAGAAACTGTATGTCGTCTATTAGAAGGTAATCGATATCATGGAAAAGCCTGTTGAACCTGGTAAAATCCGACTGAAGTACACTTTTGATGAAAGTTGCTACAAGAAATTCAGTGGACAGGTACTTGAAAGTTCTCTTTGACCCTTCCTGTCTCAGATAGTGTGCGATTGCCTGGATAAGGTGAGTTTTTCCGAGGCCGACACCACCGTATACGAAAAGAGGATTGTAGTTTGTGGAACCGATATCACGACTGACTGCAAGAGCCCCCGCATGGGCCAGCTGATTACTGGGGCCTACGACAAAGTGTTTAAAAGTATAGTTGGAACGTAGGAAGGTTGAATCGGAAGAAGACGAAGAAGTCCCCGAAACAATCCTTTCAGTGCCTGAGGGACCTGGATCGGCTGGGTCACCTACGAATTGAAGGGCAAGTTCGCTCGTTCCCGAGAGATTACGGATAATATCATCCAGCATCTCTCCGAAGCGCGATTTAACATGTCCTGCGACAAATGAGTTTCTGAACCTTATAACAAGCCTGGTACCGTTGATGTCTTCGTAGGTTGAGTCTTTCAGCCATGCTTCGAATTCGGTTGCTTCGAGTCTTTTTTCTGCCTCCGCAAGGCAGAGGTTCCACAGGTCTGAGGGATTAAAAGATTCCATTGGTTGTCCAATCAATTGCAATAGCCTAAAGTAATAGTATGCAGTAAACAACAGTGTTTATCCACAAGGATATCAACAAATATAATATAAGCTAACTTAATGAAACATATAAACTTATGTAAAAACTGAACATCAGGCAAACGCTCACTGTTGAAAACCTCGGTGAGGGAACATTGAGTAGTCCCAAATACTTGACATAAATGATTATATTGGCTAACTTCCACAATCGTTGACTCCAGAGATAAATATTTACCTGACTGTTGAAACTGATGCAGTAATCACGCCGCCGTCAAGGCGAGTTTTCAGGAAAGAGTGATGATTAATGAAAAGAACCTACCAGCCAAGCAACCTGTCAAAGGCAAGAAGACATGGTTTCCGGAAGAGAATGTCGACGAAGAGCGGCCGAAGAACGCTCAACGCAAGAAGGAGAAAGGGAAGAAAGCAGTTGATTCCCTGAGAAGTATAGAGGGAACCCTGAAGAAAGGTTACCAGTTCCGAAGAGTTTTCAGAAAAGGTAAGGCTTTCAGGGGTGTATCATTCAGGGCAGTATACATAAAGAATACCCTGGGCAATATACGTCTGGGGTTTTCACTTTCCGCCAGAAGCGGAAACGCTGTAAAAAGAAATCTTATGAGAAGAAGAATCAAGGGTCTGACAGGACTGAACAAAAAAAGGGTCGGAGCCGATATAGTTATATTACCATCTGGAAAACTGCAGGATGCAAGATGGATGGATATACGCAAGGATTTTGAAAAGCTGATGTTCATGATCGAAAACGATACCTGCAGAAAAGAAAACATCGATGAGTCAAAGAGACTGCAGAATTAAAAAAGCAACAGAATCTTTACTCATAGGTACAATCAAGGGATACAGGAGATTCATATCGCCAGTGTTTCCATCGAGCTGCATTTATACGCCAACGTGCAGCGTTTATGCGGAAACCGCTATAAGGAGGTACGGAGCCATCAGGGGATTGAGACTCGCCGCACTGCGCCTCCTCCGATGCCATCCATTTAGAGAAGGCGGATATGACCCTGTTCCGGACAAATGGGAGAACCGTAAATGAGTGATCAAAAGAGGCTCCTTCTGGCTGCTGTTTTAATGGCAGCGGTGCTGTTTATCAGCTGGCAGTTCATGGGGAAATCTACATCGGACGATAATTCGCAGAATACGCCGCAGGCTACGGAATATGTACAGCAGGAACAGCAGCTGTCAGTCGAAGATACCACGATTGTTGATAAAGAAAGCGATGAACTGACATCTGTCAAGGTACATGATACAGACACAGACGAAATATTACTTGAAGAAAGATTAATTAAAGTAATCATATATGATGACGATGAAATAATAGTCGAGGCAGATATTTCAACAGCAGGAGGAACCGTAACAGGCTGGAAACTTCCGCAGTACGAGGATATGCCGGGTGCCGGAAACGGAGAAAGCATAAACTTCGACGGGAACAGCTGGATCAGGAATAGTACGAATTACGAGACATCATCAGAAGATACAATTCTGGTGAATGAAATTCCGCAGTCGCTGATACTAACAGATCCTTCGGGAGATGGAGAGATCACATATACCTTCACACCAGGGCAGTACGGCTTCCTATATGAAACAGAAGGATTAGATGAAATAGCAGTGCTTAACGGGGGAATACTGCCGATAAGTGAAATGAATTCCAACGTCACAAGATATTTTAAGGCACAGTGGAACGCGGAAAAAGTCAAGAGCAGAGGATCCAATGATATAACCGGGGATGTCCAGGTCGGTAATGTAGAGTGGATAGCGGTTAGATCGCAGTACTTCGCGATTATTATGATGCCGCAATCCTACGACAGGGCATATGGATATCTTTTCGCTTCGGAAGAAGACGAATCACCATCAATAGGATTACAGGATAACAAGATATTCATCTTCGCCGGTCCCCTTGAATACGGAAGACTGAGGGCACTCGGCAGGGATACCAGCAGACTGGTTGACTTCGGCTGGCCGATAATACGGGATATAGGAAGACTGCTTTTCTGGTTCTGTACGTCTGTGATTTCATTCGTCAGCAACTGGGGAATAAAGATAATTCTGCTGTCGATAGTGCTTAAACTTGTACTTATGCCGCTTACAACGAAGAGCTTCAAATCAATGGCTATGCTGAAGCAGGTACAGCCAAAAATGAAGGAACTGCAGGAGAAGTACAAAAACGATCCGAAGGCACTGCAGAGCGCAATGCAGAAACTATACAAAGAAGAGGGCGTGAACCCGCTGGGAGGATGCCTTCCGCTTATCATGCAGATGCCGGTGTTCTTTGCTCTGTACCGTGTTCTGGCCAATTCGGTACAGCTCCGGGGAGCACCATTCATATTATGGATCAGTGATCTGTCAAAACCGGAAATCCTGATCCCGTTCCAGACACCCATTCTGGGGCTTCACGGCATAGGCATACTTGCTCTTCTTATGGGGATAACGATGTTCCTTCAGCAGAAAATGACAATGACCGATCAGAACCAGAAGGGTATGATGTACATGATGCCGATAGTCATGACATTCCTCTTCATGAGATTCCCCGCTGGTCTTACCATGTACTGGTTTATGAACAGTCTGCTGACAATCTGGCAGCAGCAGCTTATCAAGAAAAAACTTGAGACCGGAAACAACTAAGAGTTCCCGATAAGTACGTTTTGCAGGAGAAGTAGGACATGGATTCAATCTCACCTGAAATCATCTGTGCCGTTGCGACACCAGAGGGAACATCCGCGCTTTCGGTCATAAGGGTAAGCGGAAAAGGATCTTTCCAGCTTATAGAAAAGATCATGTCCCTCAAAAAGAACCGGCTTAGAGGAATGAGAAGAAAAGTTGGAAGAATCTTTGAGGGCGGTCGGACCGTTGACGAAGTTGTGGCCGTTTCGTGGCCGGAAGGAAAAAGCTTTACCGCCGAGGAAATGGTTGAGATCATCTGTCATGGAATTCCGGGATCAGTCAGGGCAATAATTGAAATACTTATTAAAGAAGGGGCCAGGAGAGCAGAACCGGGTGAATTCGCAAGAAGGGCGTTCGGTAACGGAAGGCTGAGTGCTGTTCAGATCATAGCACTTGCGGCGTTATGGGATACGGAGAAGGACCGGAGCGTATTTACAGGGGAAACGGAAAAAAACTGCAGGAAATTGATGAGAGAAATAGAAAAAGCAAGAGAAATGATAGAGGGTAATATTGAATTCGGTGAAACACATCTGAATGAAGAAGATGAGAGTATTCAAAACGTTTTCACCGAATTGATGACCAGCGCGAAAGATTTCAGGGAAGAAGCCGCATCCATTGAAAAGAGTTCCCGAGTAATGATAATGGGTCCTATAAACTCAGGAAAATCAACTCTTTTCAATGTCTTGACAGGAAAGAGCGGAGCACTCGTCTCGGATGAACCAGGTACTACTCGTGATGGTTCAAGCTGTTTTCTTGAAGTACGCGGAAGAAGGATACAGCTATGTGATACAGCGGGTAACGACGGCATCGGACTGGACAGGACAGCATCGGAAGCTGTTATCAATGGCCTTCACGGAACGGACAGGATAATATGGATGTCGGAGGGAGGAAGAACCGCTCCCACCGAGAAGATACGGGAAAAGGCCGGCGAGATAATAGAGATCGCAGCAAAGAGCGATTTGAAGAACAAACCTGAAACAGAACAGATTCTGAACGTATCATCCGTTTCCGGAGAGGGCATAGAGGAGCTGAGGGAAATAATATCAAGAGTTCCCGGAAGCATGTCTCTGTCCTGTGCTGCAAAGAGGATAGAAGAGAGTGTAAAAGAATCGTATAATTTTATCTCTTTGAAGGAGTATGATCTGGCAGCAGAACTCCTGAGTGAGGCTGAGATCGAGGCAAGAAGAATAATCGGCAGGGGAGAGAATATACAGCTGAGCGTCGAAAGAGCTCTGGCAGGTATGTGTGTGGGAAAATGAAGGAAGAGTGGGATGTAATAGTTATAGGAGGAGGTCATGCTGGGATAGAAGCGGCGCTTGCAGCCCGGAGAACAGGCTGCAGCGTCGTTCTGATATCGGCAAATACACGCCGCATTGGTGAGATGTCCTGTAACCCTGCAATAGGAGGAATAGCAAAGGGCACAATTGTACGGGAGATCGACGCGCTTGACGGATCGATGGCGAGGTCGGCAGATGCCACAAGGCTGCATTTCAGAATGCTGAACAGAAGAAAAGGTCCTGCAGTATGGGGGCCAAGGGTTCAGTCCGATGCAGCGGAGTATGCGAGAGCACAGCAGTTATGTATAGGGAATAACCGAATAGAGATTCTTGAGGACGAGGTAACAGCACTCGAGGGCTCAACAGCAAAAGTAGCCGGAGTAAGATGCAGAAAGAACGGAAGCATCAAAGGTAAAACTGTAGTGATCGCAGCCGGAACATTCCTCAAAGGAAGGCTGTTCAGGGGGGATGAACACTGGAAAGGAGGGCGAATAGGAGATATTTCCGCTGATTCACTGGAAAAAGATCTGGTGAAAAGAATGTTTCACGTGGAACGCTTCAAAACAGGAACACCCTCCAGGATAGTAAGAAACACAGTGAAAATAGAGGAGTTAGAGGTTCAGGAATCCGAAAAGACAAATTTCACTTTCAGTTACGGGAAAAGCCCGATCCCGGAAAACGAGGAAGTCTGTTACGTTACATACACAAACAGAAGGACAATGGATATCGCAAAGGAGAACCTTCACCGATCACCATTACTGGCCGGAAGGATAGAGGGAACCGGACCGAGATACTGCCCAAGTTTCGAAGACAAAGTTGTGAAGTTCCCCGAAAGGCTGAGCCATAAGATATACGTTGAACCGATGGGTTACAGATCAAGACACTTCTACCTGAACGGACTTTCCAGCAGCCTTCCAAGGGAAGCACAGGAAAAAATGGCAAGATCGCTTCCCGGATTTGAAAGGGCTGAAATCTCGGATTACGGATATGCTGTCGAATATTCATACCTTCACTTCGCAGAAATGGACGCAACGCTCAGGCTGAGAAGGACAGATAATGTCTTCGCTGCGGGACAGATATGCGGAACCTCCGGATACGAAGAGGCGGCTGGACTTGGACTAATCGCTGGCGCGAACGCTGGAAGATTTGCGAAAAACCTTGAACCGCTGAGACTTTCGAGAATGGACGCATATATTGGTGTAATGATTGACGATATAGTAAGCAAGGGGGCAGATGAGCCGTACAGGATGTTCTCTTCAAGGGCAGAGAACAGACTCCATTTAAGACAGGATAATGCAGATAGAAGACTTTACCGTACAGGTAACCGATTCGGGATACTCTCTGAAGTTAAAAAGAAACTCCTTGCAGGAAATATTGAAGAAGCGGATACGATAAGGAAAATTCTGGAAACCGAGACAGTTAACGGCATTCAAATGTCAAAGTGGTGTCGACGGCCAGGAATCAGTATCGGCAGCGTCATAAAAGAAGCAAATTCACTTGTCGATAAGGATGAAGGAGTTCTGACATCCGTGCTTCTTGACGAGAAGTACAGTGGATATATTGAAAGGAACCTCAGGAGAAGTGAGTCAAAAAAGAACCTTGAAAAGATCAGCCTGAGGGATATTCCTTCTTATATGAAGATAGATGAAATCTGCTGGGAGGCAAGGGAAGTACTGGAAAGAGAAAGACCGGAAACACTCGCAAGGGCGGAGAAGATACCAGGAATAAGACCTACAGACCTTCAGGGGCTTCTGATATATCTGGGCAGGAAGCGTTCCACGTGGAACAATTCGAGTGGTGGTGAAGCGCAATGAAACCCTTTCCCCTTTCATTTCCGCCATTGAACACCATGACAGATGATCTTGGGGAACTGGGTATCGATTTTGATGAAAGGAAGCTTGAACTGTTCGGGGAATTCGCGTCGGAACTTATGGATAAATCCCGGATAATGAATCTAATAGGGCCAGGGGAAAGGCCGAGGCTCTGGAGAAGGCATTTCCTTGAATCTGTTCAGTATGGTCTTCTGGTTGATAAGGGCAGAACCGTTGTTGATATCGGGAGCGGGAACGGATTTCCCGGGATGATACTGGCGATAATGGGATTTCGCATGACCCTTCTTGAACCACGGAGAAAAAGATACCTTTTTCTTAAGCGGGCTGCGTCGGAACTTGGGCTTACAGACTGCATAACGTTACCGATAAGACTTGAGGATTTCGATCCGGAAGACGAAGTGAAGCAGTTCGTAGCAAGATCGGTGGCACCACCGGCCTCTTTGCTTTCTAAAATCGCCATTGTTGCCGGGAAAGGTTCCATACTGGTATACAGACAGCCTGAAATTTCGGTGAATGAGGAAGTTGAAAGATATATTGAACTCAATTGTCCTCCGCTTGACCGCGGTGGTTTTCTGGTGCAGTATCGAGTCTGATCCGGGTTTGCGCCAACCCGTCTCAACCCTGATCATCAGCACTGTATAACTGTCACTTATTTAGAACGTAACCGATTTTATAGAGTGATCAAGCGAGGGAAGAACATGAAAGAAGCCAGGGTAATAGCAGTTGCAAACCAGAAGGGTGGTGTCGGGAAAACAACTACTGTTATCAATCTCGGCGCGAGTCTTGCCATGAACAACTGCAATGTTCTTCTGATAGATTTTGATCCGCAGGTGAATGCCACAGCCGGGCTGGGTCTCCAGCAAACGCGCGGAAACGATATAAGCACCCTGATCCTCGGAGAGAAAAGCATGGAAGAAGTGCTTACACCTACCGGAGTTGAAGGGCTTATGCTGGTTCCCGGATCAAGAAACCTTTCCGGTCTGGAAATAGAACTTGCCGGTGCCCAATACAGAGAATACCTGCTGAAGGAAGCACTTGAGGAAAACACAGACCGGTTCGACTATGTTCTGATCGACTGCCCGCCTTCGCTGGGCCTGCTTACGATAAACGCCCTTGTTGCAGCGAATGAAGTACTCGGAACGCTTCAAAGCGAATATTACGCTCTGGAAGGCCTGTCTCACCTTATGGACACCGTGAGGAATATCAGGAAGCTCTGGAATCCCGGATTAAAGATAAATGGTGTTGTCCTCACGATGTTCGACCGAAGGCTTATACTCAGCAGGGACGTTGAGGAGGAAGTAAGAGAATTCATGGGATCCACTCTTTACGATACTTGTATTCCAAGGAACGTAAAACTCAGTGAAGCACCGAGTTATGGAATGCCAGCGCTTGTTTACGACGCGAAATCCAAGGGAGCTATAAGTTATCTTGATCTGGCCAGGGAGGTGATGAATAGATGACAAAGAGGAATAGAAAAGCGCTGGGAAAAGGAATGGAAGAAATATTTCCCGGTATTGGTGACGTTGAAAAATCGGGCTC
>JAUWSL010000042.1 GCA_030610085.1 Candidatus Aegiribacteria sp. | reverse complement strand
TCCTGTTTACAATAACCTCTTCGATCATTTCTACAGCTCTTCTTACCCCGTCTTCGGTTCTCATCCCCCTGCCGATCATCGCGGAATTGTCACTGAATACCGGATTATCTTTCAGCTTTTGCATTGCTTCTGCGAGCTTGCGGCGTGTCAGTTTTCTTCTGGGGATGGCTGATGCGGCGATGCCCTTTTCAACAAGAAGGGATCCCCAGTAGAACTGATCGACCCCGAACATGACCACAATAGAGGGAACTCCGGAGATTGCTGCGTTGTGGCTGGTTCCAGCTCCACCATGATGAACGATCCCGCTGCAGCGAGGAAATACAAGTTCGTGAGTTGTCCTGCCCACAAACAGAGTGTCGTTTCCGGAAGTGATATCCGGCGGGGTTCCATTTCCGTATTGGATTATTGTCCTGAGACCTGTATCGCGTGCTGCGGATAAGGCAATCTCGATGGTCTTCGATTTAAAAGGCTCAAAGAGCATCATGCTCCCGAAGGTTATATACAGCGGTGGAGGCCCTGCTTCAAGAAATTCCTCAACTCTCTCCGGCAGTGGATCGTTCACTGAATCTCTCGAAAGCTGCAGGTACCCGCACAGCCGGTTATGCTTCCCCCAGTCAGGTGCCGCGGAAACCAGCTGAGGACTGGCCTGCACCAGATTCAGCAGCCTGGATTCGGTCATCGATGAGAATGAGTTCCTGCGGAATGACAGTCCTTCGCTCTTCCTGATCCTGCTCACGTCATCTCTCAATATCCTGCTGATAAGCATGGAACCGGCTTTCCAGATAAGGGAGTTCATCCTCTTCCCCATCCATGGAATCCCCGGATGACGCAAAGATGCCGAAGGGATGACAGAAGGGGTTGTCGTTACCGTTATATGGGGTATTCCATTACTTTCAGCCGTTATTGAGAGTGGGTATACTACGAAATGACCGATTACAGCATCGGATATTTCACATAGCCTGCGCGATTCACTCCATATGTTCTCCAGGAGCGGATTGAAAAGATGATCCAGTACGAATCGGAACTGCGAAAGGGAGTTTCTGTACGCTATAGCCTGCTTCCCCAGGCGTTCAAGTTCTTCAGAGGAATACTCAAGAGATGCAGTCTGTTTCAGCCTGAAACCTCCCTTTGCAGCATAATCCGAATAGTCACGCCCCTCTATGCTGGAGATCACCAGATTAACCTCGTGACCCGCTGAGGCCAGTCCCGCCGCCAGTGCCAGCAAAGGCCTGTTATCACCCTCACTACCCCATGACTGGATTCCAAATCTCATATATGAGCTCCTTCTGATATTCACATCAAATGGAATAATCACTGAATTTATACTGCGTAAATCAACAAGCAACAATAACATCAGCTGTGCTGCAACGAAAAATATGCTGGAATTTTTGACAATATATGATACGAATATATAATTACACAGTAACAATTACCCTGAACAAGGCGGTCAAATAATGAAATCACTTTCTTTTATACTGCTAGCTGTTTCAATTTCCTTCATTTCTTCAGCAAATGCACTGGAAAGTTCCGTTACGCTGGAAGAACTTTCTTCGGAACTCTTTGAATCCTATGATAGCCGACCGGGAAATCTTGTTCAGGATGCAGTATCATGCTACCTGGATGGTGATTATGAGAGATCAGCTGAATACTATATTCTGGCCCTCCAGGCTGATCTTGATGATAACCCCATAGCCCTTTTCAACCTGGCGTGCTGCTATGGGCTGCTTGATGAAGCAGAACTCGCGGGCAGAGCCCTGCTGCAGTCCGCCCTTGCAGGATTTGACAGACCCGAACTTATAGAGACAGACACCGATTTTTCATCCGTGAGGGATGATGAAGAATTCATTGCATACGTAAATGAAGCCATGACTGTCATGGAAGAAACCAGAGAGCGCAAGAGCATTGGGGTGCTTGGTGAGAGGCTGTACCTTGAATTTCCTTCATTGCAGACGGTAAGGGTGCATATACCAGCTAACTATGACCCGCAGCAGGAATATGATCTCGTTCTTGCTCTCCATGGCTACGGTGGAGATATTGCGGAATTTTCCTCCAGATGGACTGCATTCGATGAAGGTGATTTTATCTTTGCCTCCCTCCAGGCACCCTACGCTTTTGAGCAGAACGGCAGAACTGTATACAGCTGGACCTTCCACGGTTCAAGCGAATGGGATAGGGGGGATATGCCCCAGGAACAGAAGCAGGATATTTTCAAGTATTCCATGGAATTGTCTTCAGATATGATCCTTGCATGCCTGGATGAAGTAAAGAGCAAGTACAGAGTAGGCCGGGTTTACCTGCTCGGATTCAGCCAGGGTGGTATCATGGCCTACTGGACCGGTCTTCAGAATCCCTCTCTCATCGCTGGTATTGCAACCTACAGCGGGGTTATAGATGAAGAACTCTATCAAGCGGGAGTAATTGAATCAGCGACATCTCTTCCGATATTCATCGGTAGAGGTCTGCAGGAAGACGACAGGGCGATAAATGCGAAGAATTGTCTGATGGATGCCGGATACGATGTGACATTCTTCGAGTACGAGGGCGGTCATTTCTTCCCCGATGAGGGCCTCAGGGCTGTTGAGGAATGGATGAAGGAGAATGAATAGAAAGGATTAATCCGGGTTCTGCCCGGGGAGGTCACATGGGCGATTTTATTGAATCATGGCAGAAAAAACTCTACGGCAGCCTCCGAGCATACTGCGGCAGGGATGTTGCTGACAGGATAATGAATGGCTACACAAGTATAACCAGTGAAAATGAAACCGATGAAATAATTACGTGGACTGCTGAAACCATCCGTAAAATAGAGGAAGAATGTTCTCCTGAAATGCTCCACGGTATTATGATCGCATGCTCATGTCCCTACCCCAGAACAAAGCTGCAGAAACTTCGAAGGCTGTACGTTGAAACGGAAGACATTGATAAAGTCATCAAAGCACTCCAGCAGCAGCTGGAGGATTCCCTGAGAAAGGGAATGCTCATTGAAGACGAAATTGTCAGCAAGCTTGTAGAATGGGGATGGGGGGTTGCCGGAAAGAGAGATGGTAACCTGATAACGATCACGAAGATACCAAAGAGCTCTAATCTCAGGCAGTACATGAACGAAACCGATCCACAGATAAAAAGGGAACTGTACTGCCATTGCCCGAGGGTAAGACAGGCGGTGCGGCTGGGCATAGAATTACCCCTGAGTTATTGCCTCTGCGGTGCAGGATACTACCTCCAGATCTGGGAGACAATTCTCGAGAAGAAAGTCAGAGTAGAGGTATTGGAATCCGTCTGTTCGGGTGGTGACAAGTGCACCATTACCGTCCATCTTCCACAGGATAGATAACAGCTCCGACCGATCCACCTATATCAACAGATAGCGTAAGCCGTCAGTTTACAGGCTTTACAGCACCCGGGAGGTTGCTAGTGGTCAGTCCAGTCCGAGAAGGCCTTCCCTGAGTCCTCCGTTCGGCGGATCATCTCCAAGCCAGATGGAAAAGAACACGCTGGCGAAATCACTTCCTTCAATGATGCCCTTGACCGCACCCTTTACCGAAATTTCAAGACCTGTGCCAGGGGTGTAAGTGAACATCATTATTTCATCATCCTTCATGTCAGACATCCATGAATTCAGGGTTGTGATCCTGCTTTCGTAAACGTTAATGTCATCTCCGCTGTTCTTCATGAATCCTTCAGCCCATGCGCCGGCTATATCTCCGCCCCCGACGTCACGGACGAAGTGGAGGATAAGGCGTTTTGTCTCGCTGGATTCGCAAATAGCGTACCCGTTGCTGCCTGGATTCTCAAGATACAGCGCCGCAACGTAAACGTCCACTTTAAAGATAGTAGCTTCCCGTTTTCCGAGACCGTTCAGAACAAGATCGACCCCGTTAACCGTTATCGCATTCGGAAACTCAATATCGTTCATTTCCATTGCAATTGCTGATATGGCGGTCATTATCAGCACCATGAAAAGTGAAGCCATTGACTTTCTCAGTTTCATAATTCCTCCTTAAATGAAGAGCTCTTGTGGAGAGTTACTGGGTTTCGGCAAACAATTCGCTAATCGCGCTCAGAAGCTGCGCCATGGAATAAGGTTTTGAGAGGAACCTGGACCTTTCCAGCTGCCTGTCTGTGTCTTTATCGGTCTGCCCCTCGATGAATCCGCTGCAGAATATGAGAGGTATATCAGGCCGTATCTCACGAATCTTTTCGGCTGCTTCGTAACCGCCCAGAACCGGCATTATCACATCGAGTACTACGAGGTCAACACTGTCTGGTGAATCGCTTATCAGTAAAACAGCTTCTTCCCCGTTAGTGGCAGTGATAACTTCGTGACCAGCCTCCAACAGGATATCACTGGCCAGATTTCTTACACTCTCATCGTCCTCCGTGATAACTATGGTTTTGGATGTCTCAACAACGACTTCGTGCTCCTGAAGCAGTTCTTCAACTATAGCATCCTTCTTCACTACAGGGAGGTAGATTCGGAATATTGAGCCATTTTCGGGTTCGCTCTTGGCCGTGATCATCCCATCATGCTGTGTTACCATTCCGTAGACTGTAGACAATCCGAGTCCTGTACCAGCCGTAATTCCCTTTGTGCTGAAGAAAGGTTCGAATATTCTGCTGAGTGTTCTTTTATCCATGCCGCAACCAGTATCGGATATGGATAACAATGCGTAATAGCCCTGCTCAGATGAGGAGTTGGATTTGCAGAATTCGCTGTCAAGGAAGACCCGCTTTGTTTTTACGAGGATCTTGCCACCCTTTGGCATCGCATCCCTGGCATTAAGAAAGATGTTCAGGAGTATCTGCCGTATCATGTTCTGGTCACCGTTGATGTAAATCATTTCACCGGATGCCAGGAATTCAAGCACGATATTCTCTCCTATGACCCTTTGCAGCATTGTCATGTGTTCAGCAATGACTTCGTTCAGATCCAGCGTCTTCGTTACGATCAGCTGGTTGCTGCTGAACGTAAAAAGCTGCCTGACAAGAGAACCGGCTCTCTCTCCTGCCTGTGAAACCTGCTGCAGCATCTCCTGAACCGGGCTGTCTTCCTCAATTGTTCCCTGAGCTAATTCCGTGTAGCCGTTGATCACCTGCAGAATGTTGTTGAAATCGTGTGCGACACCTCCGGCAAGCTGCCCTACTGCCTCCATCTTATGAGACTGGCGCAATTGATCCTCAAGGGAGCGTCTGTTCGATAGATCTCTCAGGATAGCCATATGAGCCCGCTCGCCGTCGTAGCTAATTGTCGAAACACCAATCTCAGCTGGAATTATATCGCCATCCTTCCTCAAAATCTCGATATCGTACAATGAAGGAGTCTGCTTTCCGTTCAGTCTGTCAGTCATATTTTTCTGGACTAATGGTTTATAATCATCGGATATGAAATCCAGAGCGTTCGCTCCAAGGAATTCATCCTCAAGGTAACCGGTTATCCTCATGGCAGTGTTGTTAACGAAGACGATTATTCCATCTTTGTGTACTATTATGGCATCATTGCAGTTTTCAATGGCGGATCTGTACATTTCCTCATTCTCAGTAAACTCATCCCGGCTTTCTCCATGTTCATCGATCAGATGACCAGAAACCAGAATACACATAATAATGCCATCCTCATCTGTAACGATCCTGTTGTACCAGGAGACCTGTTTCTCGGTTTCACCGCTGCACAGGACCGGATAATCCTGGTTGAAAACGGATACTTCGGGATCGCTCAGGCAGGACCGGAATTCATCGTGAACATGTTCACGTGCTGAATCGGAAATGAAATCCTCAAACCAGTTCATCCCCTGGATCTCATCAGCAGTTCTGCCAAGGATATTACAGCCTCGATTGTTTATCAGGATAATCGTACCGGTACGGCTTATGAACAGGATAAGTTCATCAGAATCCCGTACAAGTTCATCAATGGACATGTATGACAGGATAGAATCAGATTTATTCATAAACAGTTTCCCATTTAAGTAAGCTGTTTTAAGTTGTGATACTATCTCACATTCTCCAGCTAACCGCAATACAGGATCGATTACATCGCACAAACCCGCTGGAGATGAATTCTTTGCGAATTAGACCGTTATTGCCCGGTTACATATTAAACTATATAATTATCTTGAAATACTTCTCTCAGCAATCCTGATCTAGAGCTCATTATCTATTGAACCTTGAAACTGAAAGGAAAAAGCATGAACAGAGCCTTTTACATACTCCTTATTGCCGCCGCGCTTGCAGCGGGTGGGAATTTTACTGTGACCGTACTCTTCGATCAGTCGGATATATCTCTGTCTGAAGAAGGTATATATACAGCGGTTACCGCTTCGGGCCTTCCCGCAATAAGCACAAGCGGAGTTCCATCTCTTCCAGTAATGCCAGTAAGAGTAGCAATGCCGACAGGATGCGTCGCAACAGAAATAAGAGTTGTCAGCGCTGATTACGAGATTCTCAGAGGTGGTTACGATATAATGCCGGCAAATGAGCCGGTTCCTCTTTCTGTGGAAATGGATTACTGCCAGGCTGCACCTGATGAGGAAATCTACACCAGAAGCAGCTATTTTCCGAGGACACAGGCCGCACTGCATAGTTCGAGTGTTTACTGGGGTATACCGGTAGCATATCTGAACGTATTTCCAGTCAGGTGGAATCCCGCAGGCAGAACACTTCAGGTACTTTCTGAAATGACAATTCGTGTTGAATATGAGGAGGACCCCTCTGTCAGGCTCATCACCCGGCGAACTCTGGCCAGTGAAGAGAAGGCCATGGGCATTCTTCGAAGACTGGTGGTTAATCCTGAAGGTGTCAGTCCTTCGGGTGCCTCTCATGTTCCGGAGAAAGATCTTGCCTATGGACAGTATGTGATAATCACTCACCCCGATTACGAAACCCAGGCACAGGAACTGGCTGATTGGAAAACCGCAAAAGGTGTTCCCGCATGTGTATATACTACTGATTGGGTGGATTCACAGTATTCCTGTGCTGATCTTCAGCAGGATATGCGTGCCTTCCTGACAGACTGCCGTGATGAAGGTACCGATTATGTACTTATCTTCGGTGACGATGACAAAGTTGGCTGCAGAGACGCAAAGCTGGTAGGAAGTTCAAGTTATTCTACGATCGCACCTTCCGACCTCTACTTCGTGGATATAAATGATACCGCGCCTGGTGCGGATCTGTGGGACTGTAATTACAACGGGATCTACGGTGAAGTTCCTTACCCATACGTGTATCCTCAGCCTGTCGGATACGATCAGGTCGATTACCACCCCGACCTCTGGGTTGGCAGGGCAAGCGTCAATTCCGCAACTGAAGCCGACATCTTCGTTGACAAGGTATTCATATACGAAGGGATTCAGACGGTAGATTATTTTGAAACGGCTCCCAGGGAAATGAGAGTAGGTTATACAACAGGAATCCTCTGGAGTTCTCCCTACATTCCCGGAAGCGCAAGCGCCGAGTCCATATCCACATTCATCCCGTCAACAGACTGGGAGATCGAACCATGTTACGAATCAACAGGCAATAACAGTTATCAGATCACGATCGACATGATAGATGCCGGACCTCATCACGTGTACCATGCGAGTCACGGTGCAGAAACCTCTATGTGGACGTCAGCTTACAGCAGCTACACCACTGCGCATATAATGGCTCAGACAAACATTCAGAGCGGTGGCCTGCCCGCCTTATGGCAGTCTATCTCATGCTCGATAGGTTCTCTGGACGGAGTGGAGTGCTGCGCCGATGCCTGGCTGGCTTCTCCGAACGGGGGCGGGTTCGGATGCTTCAACAGCCGCTACGGTTTCGGGAATTTTGCTGGCGCCTGCAAAGGCCCAAGCGAAATGCTCTGCATAAGATTTTATCAGGATCACTGGCAGAACGATATCTACAATTTCGGCATTGCTCATGGAACGAGCATGGATTATTACGTACCTCCCTGCAGCACCTACATGGACTGGTGCTTGAAGGAGTACAACCTTTTCGGAGATCCTGAACTTCCCATCTGGACGGATTCTGCAGGCAGCATGTCCGTTGCCCACCCCTCATCCATAAACGGCACTTCCATTGTCAGCGTCACTGTAACCGATGGACGGGCACCGGTGGAGAACGCAAGAGTCTGTATTCAGAAAGGCGACTGGCAGACCGGTGAAGTCTACGAGGTAGCCACAACGGACGCTTCGGGCAATGTGGATATTTACGTACAGCCAACCAGTGTTGGAACCATGAATATCACTGTATGGGGCAGGAATCTATACTCCTATCAGGGTTCAATTGAAGTAACGGGTGTCGGTGTTGCGGAATCGGGGTCGCCGTTATTTCCTGACAGGTTCAGCGGTATCTATCCAAGCCCTGCTAGTGAATCCGCAGTTATCAGTTTCTGTATTGGGAACAATTCGAATGTATCCATAGATATATTCGATCTGAGCGGCCGCAGGATCGGAACCCTCCTGAACAGTGAGATGCAGAGTGGTGAGCATAGCCTTGTATGGGACCTGATTGACGGAAACGACAATGCGGTTCCAGCTGGTATTTACCATATCAGGCTTTCCACACCTGACTTCACCACTGTTGAATCAATGATGGTTCTAAGATAGACTGAAACGTACTTGCGAACTTAAGGGGAGGTTTCCGCCTCCCCTTTTCAATCGATTAAAAGTTTTCCCCTTACCCACTGAAGCTGTGCTATCCCGAATCCGTAATCATCCGAGAGTTCGGGATACTCTTCGATTCCCACTTCAAAAGCGTTTATTGCTCTTTCGTACTGATCGTCGTCTTGACCGCACATATTCAGTGCCAGTCCGAGGTAACCGTGGGAGAGTATGAGCTCAAAGCCTGCCTGTGGATTCAACCCGAGAAGCCTGCCCTGGTCAACCGTATACTGCTGGGCATGATTCAACGCCTTAACGAGGTTGAACACTGCTTCCCCTGGCCTGTCGAGGGAAAGCTGATGCATTCCTGCCGCCCAGAAAGCCATAAACAGAGCATAATCTCCTTTGTCCAGTTCGTGCCGCCACACAACGCACTGCAATGCCGCTGACAGGCCCCGCTCAAAGTGCCTTTCATATCTTGTGAGAGTGTCCCCCGGCCAGCATTCTGCCAGATCCGCGGAAAGGTTGTAAGACATCACGTTTGCCAGGTCCAGCAGTGTCTCGACAGCAAGAGGGTTTGTTGCGTTGTTTGCCTGACCCATTGCCTCCTGGATACCGGCTTCGGAGATCGTTACAATATCGTCAAGGTTCTGTCCTTCCCACACGCTGAACACCAGCACCTGACGGGCAATCTGATAAAGCTGAAGTCTCTGCGGGGGATCGAATTCCTCAATATACTTTATAAGAGCATCAGTTCCATCATTGATAATTCTTGCGGAAAGCGAATCGGCAGCATTTTCGGGAATACTCACATCGCCGTAAGCAACGGTAAGTGTAATTAGAACCAATACTTTCAAAAACATCATTTGAACCAGCCTTCTTCCAGATTCGAACGGAAAGATTATTTAAAGATAACGATCACTGCATAACAAACGATAATTACTGAGCGGGTTAAAGGCTAACCAGGGCAACTCCTGCGACGGCTACGAAAGCCCCTGCGATTTCAAGCGGTCTCACTTTTTTACCCATCAGGAAAACTTCGGGCATAATAATGAAAACCGGAACCATGGCCATTATTGTAGAAGCGATACCCACTTCTATCAGTCTGACCGCGACAAGTGACAGGGACACTCCCAGAAATGGACCGAAAAAGGACCCGAGCGCAAGGAATCTCATCGCTCTGCCGTCACGAAGGGCAAGCTTTATTCTGCCGGTAAAACCAGCGACAAGCACTATCGCTATAAAAACCGCCAGCGCTGCGATGATTCTGATCTGAGTAGCCGCGAAAGCATTGTAGTCCCCCATACCGTATTTGCTAAGTACGAGCCCGAAGGCCTGGGCGAAAGTGCCGATAAGGGCCAGAAGAATTCCACTGACAGGATGTGCCAGTTTAACCTTTCCGGTACCTTTGATAAGGATTACCATGCAGATACCCGTTACCGTCACCATAATACCAAGCCAGTGTTTCAGAGAGAGGGTTTCATCGAGCAGCACAAGGCCTGCTACCGCGGTAATAGGTGGAACAAGCGCGAATATCACCATTGATATCCTGCTTCCGATAAGGACGAAGGCTCTGAATAGACACAGGTCTCCAATGACGAAACCCACAATACCGGAAAGGCCGAGCCAGAGCCATTCGAAACCGCTTGCATCGGTAGGGAGGACTTGTCCTCTTGTGATAAGCGTGTATGCAGAAAGGAAAATCAGCCCGGTGAATAGACGAAGTATGTTTACGGATAATGAACCGACACGCCTGGCCGAGGTCTCGAAAGACATGACCGTAACCGTCCAGCACACTGCAGTTGCAAGAGCAGCGAGTTCACCGGCTCCCATGTAGGACCGCTCCCTTCATTCAGAATGCATGTGGAAGGGTGTATTATATATGATTTGGCCCTGCTGTAGTCTGACAGGTACGGTGAATTCGTGTCTGAGCCATCTGATGAAACGGAAAAACGCAGAATTGCGGTTCTCATTAGATATAGATAAGGGCCGGAACTCGGTTCCGGCCCCGTCCATATCAGGTGAACAGGTTAATACCCGCTCTCCCTGCTTTTACAGTCTAATCCTGCCAAGTGCACCTCCTTTGTAGGGGTTTCAGATTCAGAGGGCTGGGTTTAAGTCAGCACCTCCGTGCTTATACCAGATCTGATCATAGTGCACCTCCCTTCGGTTTGGGTTGGCCTGGAAAATAGAGTGAATCCTAAGATGCCTGTCAAGGAATAGTTATTCATTAAAGATATCTCGAAGCAGTTCTGATAGCTGAGTGATCGAATATGGTTTCATCATGACTCCTGCAAATCCGTACACGGAGTGATCAGCCATAACCGGCGCGTTGGAATACCCACTGGATACGATCGCGGTTACATCAGGATCTATCGTTTGCAGTTCCTTCATGGTTTCCATTCCACCCATGCCGTTGGGAATTGTAAGATCCAGAATCACAGCATCGTAAGGTTCTGAAGTGTTCATGCCTGTTCTGTACTTGTCAACGGCTTCATTTCCGTCCGCTGCGACGCCAACTTCGTAACCAAGTCTTTCCAGCATGGCCGTGGCGGTTTCTCTTACAAGTTTCTGATCATCCATCAGGAGTATCTTTTTTCCTGACAGCTTTTCCGGTTCGGATTTATCAGTCTCTCCGGCCTCAGAAGGAATGTCAACTGGAAGATAGATCGTAAATATGCTGCCTTTACCCACTTCAGTCTCAACCCTGATATGCCCCCTGTGCTTAGTAACAATCGAATATGAGGTTGCAAGACCAAGGCCCGTCCCGTCGTGCTTTGTTGAAAAGAATGGATCGAACACTCTGCTGAGATGATTCTTTTCAATTCCTATACCCTCGTCCTTTATTGTGATCATAACGTACTGGCCTTCGGTGATCGCCGCAGGATCTTTCTCGGATATCAGAACATTTTCCGCACTTATGAAAACACGGCCTCCGTCCAGCATAGCCTGTTGCGCATTGATAACAATATTGCTGAAGACCTGCCCGATCTGATTCCCGTCCACGGTAACCTGCTTGAGGTCATCCACAATAGAATACTCCGCTGTTACGTTTGAGCCGCTCAGTGCGAAATTGGCTGAATCCTGGAGAATTTTGGCGATCGACAAACGAGACTTGACCGGATCTCCTCCTCTGGAAAATGTGAGAAGCTGCCTGGGAAGATTGGATGCCTTACTGGCTGCATGTTCGGAGCTTGTTAATATCTCATATACGTCGCTGCCCGGTTCGACCATTGTTCTGGCCAGCGAGATATTTCCCATGATGGCCGTCAGAAAATTATTAAAATCGTGGGCGATACCTCCGGCAAGAAGCCCCAGGGATTCAAGCTTTTCAATTTTCCACTGTTCATTTTCCAGTTTTTTCAGAAGTGTAATATCCCTTGCAACTCCAAGGATCGCATCTTCACCGCTGTAGGTAAGACTCCGAACGGAAAACTCGATATGACGTATTTCGTTATCCCCTCTTTTCAGCCTTACCTGGAAGACATTTGGAATATCGGAGAACCCTTCCTTTATGATGCCGTTATCGTTGATCATACCCTTGTCATCGGAATGTATAAGTTCTGAAAATTCCATGCTCAGCAGTTCATCTCTGCTGTACATCATGAGGTCACAAAATCGATCGTTGACAAACTGAAAACGTTTGCCTCCATAGATGTAAATACCATCATGACTCTGTTCCACAAGAGTGCGGTACTTACCTTCACTTTCCTCCAGTTCGACTGTACGCTCTCTGACTATCTCCTCAAGGTGGAATCTGTGAGTTGCGAGTTCGTCTTCAACCTGCTTACGCCCTGTGATATCCCGAACCGTGGCTTGAAGAAGTGCATTCCCCTTGAGTTCTATCCTGCTAAGAAGAACGGTTGCTGGAAACTCTTCTCCATTGAGTCGTTTATGAACCCATTCAAAGTAGTTTGATCCTAAATCAACTGCTCTATCGATCATTTCCTTTGCTTTTATGGCTGATATCTGGCCATCGGGCTGATACTCAGGCGAAAGAAGCCAGGGCTGTTTTGAAGTGAAATCAGCTTCGTTTTCGCACCCGAACATTTTTATTGTGGCAGGATTTCCCGCAGTGAATGACCAGTCGGGAGGTTCGAGGGTCATTATGGCATCATGTGAAGTCTCGAATAAGGATCTGTATTTCTCCCCATCCTCCCTCTGTTTCTTCTCGGCATTCTTCTGTTCAGTTGTATCGAAAAAGCTCAAGAGCAGGAGCCTTTCATCCTTGGTCTTCTGATGAACATCGGTAGCATTCAGAGACATTGTCCGCTCACCAATATTGAGCAGTTGAAGATTAACTTCGTATCCGTTGAAATCCATGTGAATTGAAAGCAGTTCCGTCAGAAGGTCTCTAAGCCCTTTCAGGTCCAGAAGACCGTTGCCGATATCATATACGGAAACGTCCCTTATGTTTGAGAGTTCGATGCCGAACATATCCGAGAAGCTTTTGTTCGCGAATACGCATTTCAGATCTTCGTTAAGTACGAGAATCGGTTCTGTGATAGCCATGATAATGCTCTGGCATAAATCTATACATTCATCGGTACTATATCCTTCAATCTGGCAAATAGAGCACTGGCTGCCAGTATTTGCCAGCTTTTCTTTGAGATCCGACAGCTCTTTGAGAAGCTCTTCTTTTGACATTTTAGAACTCTCCATGCTGAAACACCTTTGTTAATGGAATAACTTTAACCATGATATCATATACTATCTACCGATACATAAAAGCAAGCCCCGATTTCAATATGGATTCCTGGTAACCTGGCATGAATACTGTATAGATCTTATTTTATTATCCGGGTGGAGTGCTCTGGCAGATGTACGAAATCACTGAGGAGCGAATATGGACTTATCAACGAATGAAATAATCGCATACAGGGCTATAGGAACGATACATACACCTTATTCCGATATGGCACCGTTTCAGGCAAATGAAGATGATGCCAAAGGTCCATTCATTCTGGAACTCCTCCCGGAATTTGAGACAGCACTTGAAGACCTTGAGTGTTTCAGATATGTCATCGTCCTTTTCCACATGGACAGGGCTACAGGTTACAACGGTTCAAACGTCGCCCACCCGCCTTCACTTGGCGGCGGAACTGTTGGTCTTTTTGCCAGCAGGTCCCCGAACCGGCCTAATCCTATCGGGCTTGATGTAGCAAGGCTTCTCAGAATTGAGGGTAGAAAAATCTATACGTCCGGGTTGAGCGTTCTTGATGGAACACCTCTGATAGACCTTAAACCGTATACAAAGAGGGATTCAAAACCTGATCCGGGAGATGGGTGGAAGGGAAAAGTCCAATAGTGTTATTAATCATGCTTATTACACTTCTTGCTTCATCGGAAGGTCATTCCGCTGAGCCGGAACATTCAGTTACTTATATCGGGGGAACTCTGGGCATACCCGCTTTGGTTGGTATTGCCCTTGAGACTGAAATAGGCGGTTCCACAAGAATTGGATTTCACGCCGGCTCGATGATAATAATGAACTCCCTTGGTGCGAGAATCATCCGAGGAGGAACCGGACCAGGATGGAAGTTCAGGTATTTCGCGGGAGCTGCTGCTTTTCTCAACGGATTAGGTGAGTACGCTGATATCAAGAATGGTATATCGGGGCACGGATGGTGCGGTACAGGTGTTGACTGGAATACGAACAAATGGAGGCTCACGATTGAAACCGGTCTGCTCATTGGCTCACAGGAAGGAGGTTTTTGTTATTCGGGGTTGACGCCAGTCTTAGGAATCAGTCTTCTTCATGTTATATGAAGGGATCAGTCACGAAGGGAGATGACGTATGTCCCAAGGAAAAAGTGTATCTATCCCGGTTCTGATTTGTCTGCTTACAGTCTTGAGCGTTATTGCCTACGCATCGGAAGATCAGGTTTCCGCTTCAACCGCAACTATCTCAGGATACATCACAGGTTATCCCTCAGACTGGTTTCCTCCCATGTATGTCTACGCCAGAAATGTGGATACAAAAAGCACATTTGCGATCTATACTCAGGGTTCTTTTGACTGCACCACCGAAATTCCTTTCACTATCACGGTCTGCGAACCGGGAACCTACACCGTTTTTGCCTGGACTGACAGGAAATTCAGTGGTGTCTGGATAGGCGGATTCTACAGTAGATACGATGAAAAGGGGAGTATAGAACCCATATTCGTTGAACTTGAACTCGGGCAGGAAGTGCAGAACGTGAATCTTGAAAGCAGTATGTTCAATATCGATCAGAATATCGTTCCATTCCCCTGAAATACCTGTGGGAGAAAGGTTATATCATCGATGCCGTCCCGAGCCGAGGATACCGTCTGTCCGAGAGTATGGATCTGCCCATAAGAGAAGAAATTCTACGATTTCTTGATACCGGATGTTTCGGCAGCGAAATAGTCTACATTGACACTGTGGATTCAACCAACAACCATGC
>JAUWSL010000029.1 GCA_030610085.1 Candidatus Aegiribacteria sp. | reverse complement strand
TCGAGAGTATCGGAGAATACTGCCGGGGACCCCGGTGTTCCACCCTCGGGTGAAACAGCCCAGCAGTATTCCTCATCCGGAAGTTCTGAGGACTTTCTTTCTACACTGTGATATTCTCCTGGATCGAATGGTATACCGTCAAGTCCGTCGTCATCGCAGAGAAGAGGGTCATCGTATTGAAGAGGAGTTCCGTAGGTTGACAGGACATTGACCTGAGTGGTACCAAGCATGTTGTACAAGGTTACCGGATCGTTCCCTGTGAGTTCGTTGCCTATGGTTGTATTCTCAATAGTGAATACGAATGTAGATTCGGCAAGGTCGTACTCCTGGATACCTCCGACGTATTCAGGGTCCATAATAAGTCCGTAGTGTTCCGCAGGTATGCAGCTGCCGTAAACCGCATCGGGATCGATCAGGAGTGCCTCGTACCATTCACAGATGCTGTCAAGGGCATCACCGTCTGTGAAGGAGCACCCGCAGACAGGGAAGATTCCGGGGCCGGGGTAATATATCTCTATGTATTCGCCTCTATCCTCATCAATTGGATTGCAAAGAACCTCCGTGATCACCGGATCGACTCCGCCTCCAACAGCAAGAACAGCTGACGAAAAATCATCATCAGGAAATTCATCTTCCGGTACATCCGCAAGTCCGGAGGGAAGGAACCAGCCCTGCTCAAGCGAAACAGAAGTGGTAAATATCTCCGTATTGCCGGGCTCCAGCACAGTAGCTGAGAACTCCGCAAGGATCTCATCGGGAGATGCGGAGGAGTCACCCTGGCTGTCAAGGAATAGAACAAGTGTGCCTGAGGATGGCGTGGTATTTCCTGTACATGTGAAGGAACCCATTACCTGGAAAAGCTCATCCGGTGCCGGCTGTGAGGGAACCGTCCAGACACTGTCGCATGAGATATTAAGAGTATCGGGTGGCGCTTGTGCATGGGAGCCGGGGGATCCGCCCTGCGGGCCCGCCAGCCAGGAGCCTTCCTGATCAGGTGATGCCCAGGGGAAACGTTCAACGGTTTTACCATCTCCCGGATCGAAGGGTATGCCGTCAAGGCCGTCATCGTCTCTGTTCTGCCAGATGTCCGAAGGTATGGGAGTTCCGTAAGTGCTTACTGCGTTGCTGTCAGCTGTTCCAGCCGGATCGAACAGCGTGAGCGGATCCGATGAAGCAGCAAAACCATTGCATACGGCATAGTCTCCTGTCGTAAGTATCAGTGTACCGGCAGGTATATCGTAGACCGGAGCGTCCGGATAATCCAGATCGAAAACCAGTGCGAAGCCTTCAGCTGGAATAGTATCCGTTCCAAGGATCATTCCCGTATGCGGGAAAGGCCCGTGAATCCCCTCGTTCCAGGGTAGAAGTTCATCGAGGGCGTCGCCGTCTGTGATTGAATATCCTTCAAGGCTTAATGATTCTGAGGAGGGATTGTATATCTCGACGAATTCCCCGGAAATTTCGAACAGCGGGTTCGGCGCGATCTCAGTTATCACGGGAGGCTGTGAAACCAGTACGAACTGCAGGATGGAATAAAATATCATATCCCTTTGAGTTTATCCGGAAGTACCCGCATCTGTCAAGGTCCAGGGAGGTTTGTCCCAATGTGGGGGTTTCGCGGAGATCAGAGGGTTTATTCATTGACGGCGGAGGAGTTCGGGCAGTATTGTCAGTTTAGGGTAGCGAAATTGGATGATATTTGGTCGGATATGCTGTTTTGGATTATTTTGGTAAAATGGTGCAAATCCAGTTTCCTTATGTTAATTTAAAAAACTTAAACGGATAGGAAAAATTGTTATTCTATAAAGAGCTGGATTTCAAATATACCATTCATAAATAAAGGAGAAATTATGAAATACGCAGTTCTAAGCCTGCTATATGTCAGCCTGATCTTCGCAACTGTTTTCGAAGACACAACTGAATATCTCGGTATCGAGATCGAAGCGGACTCGTTCACCGGCGGCGGAGAGCTGCTGGATGATCCCGAAGTGATACAGTACAAAGCACCTCCCGAACCACTTGATCCTGAAACCCTCGCAGATATCAACGACCCTTCTTCAGGTGCCGAATACCAGTCACCTGTTGAAAGAGCGATTTCCCGAGGAGATGAAGGATCATCTATATGGCCCGATTACGACTGGTGGGACGATATTATTGTGTATCCCGGTAGAGTAGGAAGCGGTCAGGATTTCGATGTTGATTGGTACACAGGCGATGTCTACGCTATTTTCGACACCGATCATGCAACACTCGACAGCCTTATAGTCTACCGATCACAGGATTCCGGGGAAACCTGGAGCATCTTCGCTTTTGGAACCAATACTGACGGCAGCATCTCTAATCCGAAAATTCGCGTGGCCAACGATTCCAGTGGAGACCCCTGGGTCGTAGCGATGGGTATCTGGAACGAAACCGGTGATGACATCCTCTGGACCAGAAGGTGTACGACCAGTGGAGGATCATCAACCTGGGAACAGGTTGCAGCTGACGTTGGATTTGCCGATATGGATGCTGATATAGGCATGGCAGCTTGCGTTTATGCAACCTACGTAGAAGATGGAACAGACTATCTTCGGGCTGCAGGGAACCTGCTTGGTGGAAGCGGCTGGGTAAACGACGTGAATATTTTCTACGGTACCGGAGTTACTCCTTATCCAGCAATAGCAGCAGGGTTATACGGTAATGTATCGATAGCCTTCATTACAGATTACTATACATCGACCCCACAGGTCCGGATCAAGAGTAGTACGAATTCCGGTATAAACTGGACTGCTTCGGAACAGGTGAGCAATACTGATTCTCCCTCTCTGGAGGATTGCGATATCGCTTTCACCCATGGTCCTCCCGAGCAGACAGGCTGGATAACCGTGACTTACAATTTCACCAGTAGTGACGACTTTGGTTACTATTACAGCACCAACAGCGGTTCGAGCTGGACCTTCGGCAACATGTTCGCGGGCTCCGGGGGCGACGAGAATCATGGATCGATCCGGGTCAATAAAGGTGGCAGCTCTTCCGGTAGTCTTTCACTTGCTTACAATGTAGATCCGGGCGATTCAGTGATGTTCTCCACTGCATATTCTTTATATCCAACCAATTTCAATACACCTATGAGAATCAACGATTTCAACGCCACCTCATCCTGGCCTGCATGTGCCGGCTGGTCCGGCGGTTATCCCTCGATTCTCTATACCAACTTTTCTGTCAACTACAGGCTCATGTTCGACGGGTACTTCAATGTTGGAATTAATAACGCATCCGAGAGGCTGGGTGATATGATTCAGAATGCTCCGAATCCCTTCAGTGCCACCACGAACATCAGCTTCAACCTCACTCAGAGCAGCCCGATTACGATCTCCATCTACAACATAACCGGACAGCTTGTAAGTACTCTCGCAGATAACCAGAGCTTCGACGAGGGTTCACATTCCGTGCAGTGGGACGGTCAGAACGAAAGCGGCACCAGGGTATCTTCCGGTGTGTACTTCTGCCACCTCAGCGCTAATGGAATCAGCCGGATTCAAAGAATGCTTATGATAAGATAAATATAGAATCCCGGGGTGATTCTGGTTACAAGCCGAGTTGATCTGGATGACCAGATCTGCAGGACTTTCAATGCATGCTGTATGGATCCTGAACAGGTCACAACAGGCAAACACCTGGTAGAGCTTCTTAAACTAGCAATAGGAATCTTGATTTCAAGCCGTTCCGGGAATTTTTCAAAATAGCATATTCGTCCCCAAAAGCCTCCAATTCCTGCGAAACCCCCACATTGTGACAAACCTCACCCATGAAGCCCGATTGCTGAGATGACCTTCATTTGTCCTCCACACTTCGGACACTTGAGAGCGTCAATATCCCATATCTGCGGCCGACGGGTTCTCCTTCGCGCATGATCGGTGAAGAATAAATGATAACAGGAAATGTGGAGCCGTTTTTTTGCAGTGCAGTATATGCGGATTTGTCGCAATCTCAGTTATCACGGGAGGCTGTGAAACCAGTACGAACTGCAGGATGGAATAAAATATCATATCCCTTTGAGTTTATCCTGAAGTACCCTTATCTGTCAAGGTCCAACAAGGTTTTTCACTCAATGTCCTTTAAGCAGGTCCAGATCGGTAACAAATTCATCTATTGCTTCTGAATCAAGGTTGGAATAGCTTTTCCTGACACCCTTCAAGATGAATAGAGTTATTTTCTCCAGTAAATTCAGTTTTTCATAATATATTTCGTCTCCAAAGACTTTATTTGAAATACTTATGTTTAAAATATTTTCTCTAAAGAGTTTTAAATATTCGTATTTCTTTTCGCTCTTCTCACCTGCACATACAAAAAGACCAATTCTCTTTAAGATCAACAGAGTATTATTTTTCAGGCAGAAATCAACCATTTCTTTCTGTATTCTTCCAACATAGACAGAAGCGCCGAGAATAATCGTATCGTAGTCTTCCAATCGGATATCCGGCGATTCTTGCAGGTTGTAGGTATCTGCGTTACCACCAGTTTTTTCCTTTAATATCTCAGCGCACTTCTTAACGCTGCCGTATTTTGTTGTGTAAATAATTGCGGTTTTCATGATGGCTCCTTTCAGTCCTGTTTCCGGTATTAAGCTTAACCTTCCCGAAGCAGTTGTATTGCGGTGTAGTGCAGGTTGTCAGTTGTTCAGGAGTTTCAGTTGACGATGGCGCTGCTCAGGATCGCTTCCGCTACTGATTCGAGTCCTGCCGTGTACCAGCCAAGGGGGGAGGCTGAAAGGGGTAATTCGAGAGTGGCTCGCTGGTTGTTCGGCATGTTGATGGTTACGAAGGCTCTGGCTGTGTCTTCAGCCGTCAGTATGCTGTCTATCGTTATTGTGCTCCTGGTGATTATCTGATGGTGTCCGGGGGATGAGATAAGCATTTCAAGGACGGCTGTGCTGTCCCAGAGTTCTATCTCATTGGGAGCGGCTTCAAGACGGAAAGAAGCAAAAAGTTCTGCCAGCTGCAGCGGAGCCAGCGTTTTCATTGTTTCGAGAAAGTCACTGCAGATCTGATGGATGTTCTCGGAGCAGGAGGTGGTAAGGGTACTCAGAAAAGTGCGTGGGCAACCACCCTGAACGGCGCTCCAGGTGTCCAGTATCGCCTCTTCAGGTGTATTTGCACTTAGTAACGCCAGCAGCAGGATTATCCCCCGCAACATGGCTTACTGACCTATCTCGTAAGTAGCTGATACTTCTACGGATACGGAAAATGCTCCTGGGGTGACCGGTGGTGATTCCGCATAGTATCCAAGACCGCCGCCGTAATTGTCGTAGGCCATTGCTGAGGCGGGGTAATAGCTTGTCCATTCGCTGATGCTGGTAATACGTCCAAGGGTTACATCGAAATTGTCGGCCAGCTGCCCGGCCTTGACCTTCGCGTTCTCAGATGCCCTTCGTCTTGCCTCATCGTAAAGCGAAGCTGTGTTTTCAACATAGAATGATACTGCATTGATGGAATTGGCGCCTGCGCTCACAACGGCTGCGAGTATATCGCCAACGGAGCTTATATCCCGGATATCCGCCTTTATATAATGTGTGACTACATATTCCATTTTTCCGGTGTAGGCGTAATCGTAATCGTCCCATATCTCCTGAACCCAGAGGCTGTAACTGGTGGTCTGCATGTCTTCACCTGCGATACCTTCCCTGCGGGCGGCTGCCATTGCAGCTTCTACCAGTTGCGCAGCGTCATTAACGGCAACATCGGGTTCCGATCTTGTGATACTGACCCCGAATACTACCGATGCTACGTCAGGTTCAGCACTTGCAGTACCGGATCCAGTGGAGCTTATCGTTGCCGGATATTCCCATATATCCTGTCCCATCGCCATATTGGCTGCAACAATGATAACAAGCAGCAGAATAAATCCTGATTTTCTCATGTTCCCACCTTTTCGGCTGATGTTGTATGCCGGTTCGTGCTGTTTATCGATCGAACCGCTGAAGTTATTCCCCGATTATTTTAACCATCACACGTTTTCGGCGCCTGCCGTCGAACTCACCGTAGAAGATCTGTTCCCAGGGGCCGAGGTCAAGCTTGCCATCGGTAACGGCAACGACTACTTCCCGTCCCATTATCTGGCGTTTGTGATGAGCATCGCCGTTATCTTCCCCTGTTCTGTTGTGTCTGTATCGTGATATGGGTTCATGCGGCGCGAGTTCTTCGAGCCATTCATCGTAATCCTGAATAAGACCCTGTTCGTCGTCATTAATGTATACACTGGCAGTAATGTGCATGGCGTTCACCAGGCAGAGGCCCTGTTTGATACCGCTTTCCAGCAGTTCCTTCTCGACTTGCCGTGTGATGTTAATGTAACCCCTGCGATCAGGAGTGTTGAACCAGAGGTATTCTCTGTGTGATTTCATATCTGCTCCCAGTCAGGTATAACCTCGTTGTCACCAAGTATATCCTTCTCCAGCGATGTAAGTTCCCATTCCGGGTTGTACATGAGCTTCTCAGCTTTATCAAGTATTCTTTTAACCCCGGCTTCAGTGCCTGAAACGAAAACGGCTGCAAGCCATGCGCGCTGAACGAAATTCGTCGGGCCAACCTGAGCGACAGAGAAACCCATATTGGAGAGTCTATCTTTAATGGAACGCAGATGGCCTCTTCTATCTTTGAGAGTCCTGCAGCCCCTGAAGAAGAGCTCTGCTCTGATCATGCCCATAAAGTAGTCAATTTTCATAATGATCGTATTTGATACGTTCTAACCTCCCACAGGAGATACACTGATGTGAAGATAATACAAGGGTGGATTGAAGTAATGCTGCGTTATTTTCTTTAATCTGCAGGAAGATTGCGGGAGGAGGGGGAGCCTCGGCTCCCCCTCAACATCGAGCTACCTCAGGACAGTTAAAGTCCTGATTGAGTTCAGACCCTCCCCATTGAACTTCACAAAGTAGAGACCGGTTGACAGTGTTGAGGTTTCAAGGTTCAGGCTGTGGCTGCCAGCCTCCAGAAGGTCATCACACAGTGTTTCAACAATTCTTCCATGGATATCGTAAAGAATAACTTCAGTGATTCCCGGTGCAGAGGTGGCAAAATTCAGCGAAGTCTGATTAATACATGGGTTAGGGTGAACTGCCGCTTGAAGAGCGGGCACAACACCCCCGCTGATGCCTGTTCCATTATGCTCCCAGAGAGTGAACTCAGCATCAGCAAAAGTTTGAAAACCCTGATGTCTGTCGCCACTGAATACCAGATACCAGTCATCAGTGTGCGGGGCATAGAACCAGACCTCACCTGTGCTTTGCCCCTGGATCAACTCGTAGCAGTCAAATGCTTCCCCAGACTGGTAAAGATCCCAGTTGGCGGAATCAACGATGAAGAAGTCAGCGGTTCCGTTTTCAAGAGGCTCACCATACTCGGACAAGGGGCTGCCGTAGTAGTCTCTTCCATTCATGATATCCATGGGAAGATCATAATTCACCTGAATAAGATACTTCGTCCAGGATCCCTCACTGACCTCGTTCAAGTCAAGTTCCGGCATGGGATCGGGCGGGCTCCATTCAAAATAGTAATTCTGATCGGGAATACTATTTGTGATAACCTCTTCGTATCCCGCGGATCCAAAGATACCAAGTGCTGATGTAATTCTCAGGTAATAATTCTGATTGTCTCCCAGTTCGAAAGTGATCTGTCCGTTGCTATCAGTCTCACCCCAGGTTCCCAGGTAAAGAGTGGGGGTTTGCCAGCCCTCACTTGCGATCAATACCTGGGCGTTGTCAACGGGAACAGCGGAGGAATCCGTTACAGTAACTGTGAAAGTGCACGTTTGAGAGTAGAACGCCGCATCATCCCAGGTGTAACCATCATTTCTCCAGGTCCAGATGCAGCTGCAATCCTTTGAACCTCCATGATCATAATCGTAAGCACAATTCGGGTTGTTGATCGTGTCAACATACCATCCGCGCCATTCCCCATCCCACCAGATCTCACACCACACATGATCCTCGTTAATGTCCATGGTGCAAGCAGTGGGAATAAGCGCGACTCTGGCAGAGGCACAGAGCAGATCCTGCGTCTCACCGCAGTTTCCGTTATGCTCATGAGCAATAATATTTGGCTGTATGGGCCTGTTTCCAACGGCCGGGTCGGGTATGATGGCCCGAGTCCACTTGCTGATAATTTCAACAGCCTGCAGACTGTCATCGAAAATCGGAGTAGTAGACCATCCCCAGCTTCTCAACTGCTCGTCCCAGAAGACCAGCACATTTTCGTTAAGTACCTCATTGAAAACCGGATAACCAGGATCATCCATGTCCCAGAGGTACTGTCTCCAGAATTCATTGTAAACGCTTGCGTCATTCAGAGGGCGTTCATCAGAGACTTTAGGCATCACCACAAAGTGATAGTAAATTTCCTTTGGTATCTCAACCCAGATTGTGTCTGTACTGACGACAGTGTAGTACTCGGTGGTGCTGTAGTAGTCTGTGCCCCCATAATCGTTCACATTCACATAGCTCAGAAAGGGATCTGTGTCATAAACACCCTGAGCATTATCCACGAGCAGGGTCTCGTCAAAATAAGTATTCACCAGGATTGTCCACGAAAGATATGCAACGGTAAAAGCCAGCTCGTCATAGTATTCCTGTCCCTGATGAGCAAGAAGCAGAGAACCATATCTGTCCTGGTTGGATTCTGAGAGGAATGAGTATTTCCAGATAAGGTGCCTCTGCAGCCATTCCGGGGCCAGATCAACGGACTGCTGTGCCTGAGGGGTAAGGACTATCTCAGCGTTCAATTCAATGGTTTCGGATGAGAGAGAAACAATAGCAGGGCATATATTATCCTTACCAGGTACGATGAATCTGCACGAAAGGGTCTCAACCACTTCGTACTCTGCCGGTGGGTCAAAAACAGACAAAGTTTCGGGAGTTTCAAGCTTCCATACAGCCTCTGATGGAATGATTGTAACAAGATGAGTAGAACTGCCGACAACCTCAACAGGATCTTCAAGGTCACCTGTCATCCCCGGAAGATCACCATCTGCAAAAGCTGTGGAACATAGCAGAACCAGGGCAATATCAATGTATCTCATTTGTTTCCTTTCTGAAGCGATTTAGAAACAATATTAATGTAACTATATATCTCATTATAGCCTAGATAGCCCCGATGGGCAATTCTCAATCATATCTGTTCTCAGGCTGCATAAAGACAGCGGCAAGAGGGGGCAGTGTAAGGCTTACCAAGTGCGGGAGGTTGTGCATACCACCGGGTTTTGAATGAACTCTTCCGAGATTGCCTTTGCCGGAGCCGCCGTAGATATCTGAGTCTGTGTTAAGGATTTCAGTATATGTACCCTTATAGGGTACTCCTATCTGGTAATTTTCTCTCACCACCGGGGTCATATTGAAAACGCATACAACATGGTCCCCTTTGCCTGAATATCTGATAAACGAAACAACCGTTGCCTGCGTATCGCTGAAGTCTATCCAGCTGAAGCCTTCAGGGCTGCAGTCCAGCATGTGGAATGCGGGATTGCACATGAGTATCAAATTCAGATCGCTTACAAATGTTTTCAATTTACTGTGCTCATCGTACCGGAGAAGATCCCAGTCAAGCTCGGTATCGTGGTTCCATTCGTTCCACTGACCGAACTCGCTGCCCATGAAGAGGAGCTGCTTTCCCGGATGTGCCCACTGGTACGATAGAAGGAGTCTTAAATTGGCGAACTGCTGCCATCTGTCTCCGGGGCATTTGCTAAGGAGGGATGACTTGCCGTGAACAACCTCGTCGTGCGAAAATGGGAGAACGAAATTCTCAGTGAAAGCGTAAAGGAGAGAGAAAGTAAGTTTCTCAAGATGGTGTCTTCGGTGAACGGGCTCCTTCTGGAAGAAGTCAAGTGTATCGTGCATCCAGCCCATGTTCCATTTGAATGTGAAACCAAGGCCTCCTTCTTCAACAGGAGTGGTGACCCCGGGCCAGGCTGTGCTCTCTTCTGCGATGGTTATGGCTCCCGGGAAATCCCTTGCAATAATGGAATTAAGCGTCTTCATGAATTCAATAGCTCCGAAGTTCTCCCTGCCTCCATACTCGTTTGGTATCCACTCACCTTCACTTCTGGAGTAGTCAAGGTAGAGCATTGAGGCTACAGCATCCACTCTGAGTCCATCGATATGGTATTTATCCAGCCAGAACAGGCCGCTCGCTACAAGGAAATTCCTGACTTCCTTTCTGTCGTAATTGAATACGAGCGTATTCCAGTCGGGATGGGTTCCTTTTCTGGGGTCTTCATGCTCGTAAAGGTATGTTCCGTCGAATCTTGCAAGGCCGGTGGCATCCGAAGGGAAGTGAGCAGGTGCCCAGTCAAGTATTACACCTATATCAGCGTTGTGACATCTATTCACGAATCGCTGAAAATGCTCCGGTTTTCCAAGACGGCTGGTCGGGGCGAAGTAGCCCGTGGTCTGATAACCCCAGGAGCCGTCGAAGGGATGTTCCATTACCGGCAGCAGCTCTACATGTGTAAAACCCAGCTCCTTTATGTACGGGATCAATTCATCCGCAAATTCATCCCAGGATGTGAAATCCCTCCAGTCCGGCGAACCTTTCCAGGAGGGGGCATGCATCTCGTATATGGACAGGGGGGAATTCAGGGGATCCCACCTGTCTCTATTTTCCATCCAGGTGGAATCTGTCCAATCGAACGAATCGATATCGGCGACAACGGAGGCTGTCCTCGGGCGGAATTCAGCTGCAAGAGCAATCGGATCCGATTTCTCGATGATCTCTCCGGCATCGGTTCGGAGGGAGTACTTGTATAGATCGCCCGGGGAGATGTCCGGAACGAACAGCTCCCAGACCCCCGAAGCACCTCTTGATCGCATCGGATGGCGTCTCCTGTCCCAGTCGTTAAAGGTGCCGATTACGCTTGCAGAAGAAGCGTTGGGTGCCCATACGGAGAAAAGAACACCGTCCGTATCTCCGGCGGTCCATATCCTTGCTCCGAACTTGTCGTAGAGCCGGTAGTGGTTCCCTTCGGCAAGAAGGTGCAGGTCCAGCTCTCCCAGCTGGGGAAGGAAGCTGTATGGGTCCTTTGTTTCCCAGGATGAGTTCCCGGTTTTGAAGACAAGTGTGTATAAAAATGGTTCTGTGTCCGGTCCGGATGTCCAGACGAACAGTCCCGAATCCGTGATCCTGTTCATCCTGAGCGGTTTTCTTTTCCCGATTTTCAGAAAAGCTTCCGTACCGGCAGGGCAGAAGGTTCTGACCTCGATCCTGTCAGCTTTTTCCGGACCGAGAGAGTGCATTCCAAGCAGCATGAAAGGATCGGTGAGTACAGCATTCTCAATACTTGAGATCTCTGCATCTGTAAGAGTCGTTTTCGTTTCCACTACAGAATGATAATCATTCCCAGACCGAGAAGCAGAAGGTAACCGAGGGAATCCGTGAAGGCGGTGAGAAGAATGTTGCTTCCAAGGGCCGGATCCCTTCCAAGTGCCCTGAGCACCAGCGGGATGGCTGCTCCAAGCAGACCTGCAAGACCCATATTGCCAACGATGGCAGAGAAGATTACAATGCCAAGCAGAAGAGGATCTGTGCTGCCGGGGAAAAGGATGGCTACCGCTGATGCCACCGATCCCGCGACCAGCCCGAGAAGAAAACCTACCCTGGCTTCCTTGAATATAGCTTTCAGGCTGGATGAGAATTCCATTTCCCCAAGAGCTATACCTCGTGTGATTACAATAAGAGACTGATTACCCGTATTACCTCCCATCCCGGCAACAATCGGCATGAAGGCAACAAGTGTTGCCACCGATTCTATGGTTCCCTGAAACGCTCGCACAACTGTGGATGCTACAAAAGCGGTAAGAAGATTAACCCAGATCCAGGGGAAACGCTGTTTGAAAGCAGTTGACACGGGGCTGAATATTCGATCTTCTTCCGAAAGACCTGCCATCCTGTACATGTCTTCGGTGGCCTCTTCCTCCATAACATCGAGAAGACTGTCACCAGGTATGACTCCAACCAGCCTGTGGTTGTCATCTACAACGGGGATAGCCAATATGTTGTACTTCCTGGAAAGTGCTGCCGCTTCCTCACGGTCTGAATTACCGTTGACCGTAAAGGGGTCAGCCATCATCAGTTTGCGTATGGTCGTGTCCTGCGGGCATGTTACGAGACGCCGGAGAGGAACAACACCTGCAAGGTGTCCATCATCGTCCGTTACGTAAACGTAGAAGGGTACATCCACATCTTCGCTCTGTTCCCTTATCTGCCCCACAGCCTGTTCAGCGGTGAGTTCCTTGTTCACAGACATATAGCTTGTGCTCATGCAGTATCCGGCGGCATCCTCAGGATATATCAGCAACTGTTCTATCATGTGTCTTTTCAGGGTTGGGATGAGCTGCATGATCTCATCCCTGCGGTCCTCAGGTAAAGCATCAAGGAAAAGAAGAGCATCATGGGATTCAAGTGAGGAAAGCAGCTCAACCGCGCGGTCGTTGTCCAGTCTTTCCAGGATTTCAGGGAGAATGCCCTCAGGAAGCTCCAGAAGGACCTTGTCCGCCATCTGCTGTGTAAACAGTATCTCCACCAGCACAGTGGCTTCAGGTGGCGTTAAAGTACCGAACAGATCGGCAATATCGGCAGGATGCATTTTCTTGAGGACAAAGGCAGCTCTGCTTCGCGTCCCGCTGGTTATCAGCTTTCGGACATAATCACCATGTTTCTGAGTTATCGGCATTCTTCACCTCCCTGTTAGATTCTTGGAAGCTAATTGATAGGGGGTATCTGTCAATAGCAGTGATCAGCGCATCCTGGGTGATAGTTACAGTATCTTCAATAAGAAAACCGGGAACAGGTTTCACTGTTCCCGGTTCTCATAGTTCTACAGGTCTGTTTTAGAAAGGTCCGATAATCCGGAGTACTATTATCCAGATACCTACGATTATGCCGAGAAGACCCATTGTGCCCTGTTTGGCAGCCAGTTTAGCGATCAGTTCATCCATTTTCGCCTTTGCATCAGTAGAGCTGACGAAGGATTTGATGACACCGATACCAAGAAGCAGACCAAGAGCAAGCGTCAGAACTGCTGATACTATCCACGTAAGAAAAACTACCGGGGCAGCATCGAACCAACGCATATTTGAGAGAAATCTTATGACCTGAATAAGTCCGTAAACTGCTGAAACAGCACCTAACCATCCCTGGTAGGGTACAATTTTCTCGATGATATCCTTTGCTTCAGGTTTTCTGGAAATGATAAGGTTTGGTGCTGCCAGTATTCCCAGCACTACAAGCCATATACCATTAAGATAGTTCATCTTTACCTCCCGTTTGAATTAACCGTTCTGTCATTGCTAACTGTATAATGAAGAATGTGTGATATTTCACGATCGGTTATCAGGAACCGATATATCTGCCTGTGAAAACTCCGTAAAAGCTCGGAGCTGTTCAATCCCTTTTCTGCGCCAGTTGAAATATGGAAGATTATTTCTCCTGCGCAAGTGCCACTAAAGTCAGCAGCTGTGTTCAGCTGAAATCGCTGCCCGGGGATTTTCTGATGTTTGAACATTTGATGGAAAAACAGCTGGAACTTTTTGCGGATCGTTCATATATATGAAGCTGAGAAAATTAAGTTGAAACCTGCTGAATTATGACTGACTTTGATCTCATTGAATATTGACACGCTGGAACTTCAGGGGTAGCATTGGCATTAATCAGTAAAGTGATAATTCACTGCACACGGGAGAAGAACTGTGTACGAAAATTCACAACCTGAAAAAAGACGGTTCTCGAGGGCAAGTGTTAAGTGTGAGCTTGCAGTAAGCCCTCTGAACATGCCCATACTGCCCGCGTCTGTTATCAATCTCAGCGCCTCAGGAATTTACTGCGTCAGCTCCAAGAGCATAGGCGAGCTTACCAGAGTTGACGTTGTCCTGCGTATAAACGGTGATAAAGATATAACCGCAAGATCGGTTGTGATCAGGGAAGAAGAGCTATCCGACGGATCATTCGGTATCGGCCTGTTTTTTACAAGGATACCTGAACAGGGAAGAAATATCATTATCGATTACACATCTGACATAGAATCAACAGGTTGATATCATGAAAATAATACTGACAGCAGTTCTGTTTACAGCATTCTCCATCGCAAGCGGATCGAAATATGCCGGAGAATTCCTCTCTGTGGGCGCCGGTGCCAGAAGCCTTGGCATGGGAGGAGCCTTCTGCGCCGTTGCGGACGATGCCTCCGCGGGATACTGGAACCCATCCGGACTTTACCTGATAGACGGCCAGGAAGCTCAGTTCATGCACTCTGAAAGGTTCGGAGGAATAGTCAGGTACGATTATCTCGGTTATGGAAGATCAGACGGTTCAACCGGTTATGGCGCAAGCCTTTTCAGAACGGATGTCGGAGACATAGCGAACACCAACGATCTCCTGTATAACGATACCGGAGAGGACGGAGTGTTCGGTGTTGACGGGACCGGTGAACCCGGAGACGCAGGGAACGATGATTACGATCCCATAACCAACCCCGGCGGCACCGAGGGTAACGGCGAGTGGGACCCCGGAGAAGAGATAATTTACGATGAAGGAAGAATAACATACGGAGACGGAGTGGACTGGGCCTTATACCTGACATGGTCAAGGAAGCTCAACTCCGCGTTTTCAATCGGTGCTTCAGCTAAAGTGATAAGAAGAGGACTGATGGATCACAGCGCCTTCGGACTTGGTCTTGATATCGGAGCCAGGTATCAGCCTTCAGAGGCTTTTTCCGTAGGACTCAACCTGCAGGATATCTCCGGAACCCACCTTTTCTGGGATACCGGCAGTAACGAAAGCATTCTTCCAACAGTCAAACTCGGCCTTGCCTTGAAATGGCCTATTTCAAAATTTGCAACAGTAGCCACCATTGCCGCAGACGGAGATTTCAGATTCGAGGGAAGGGAGTATTCCGCACAGTACAACTTCAGCGGCGTAAGCCTGGATACCCATCTCGGAGTGGAGTTTCTGATCAAGGACCTTGTAGCCCTGCGGATCGGTTCTTCTGAAGGCTCAATGACGGCGGGGCTTGGTCTTCAATTCAGTCTGCTGCAACATCCCGTCAGCCTTGATTATGCCTATCTCAGCCATCAGGATCTTGATGCTACACACCGGATGTCCCTTGGTGCGGGATTCTGATATTACAGACAACCTGTTTCCTTAATATTTCCGGAGATAGATGAGATAAGTATGCCTCACCTTGAAGAAACCATCAGAAAAGTTATTCACCTGGGTTCTTCGATCTTCCCTATTGCGGTAATAATCGTATATGACCTGTATCCGCAGGATGGGAGACTCTACCTATCAGGTATCCTTGCGATAATAGCCATAATTCTGCTTATCTTCGATCTTCTGAAAGCCAGGTACAAGCCTTTTAAGAGTTTCATGATGAGATTCTTCGGCAAGGTTCTAAGAGAGAACGAGCTGGAAGGCGGCATGACGGCTTCCACGATTGTGGTCGCCTCCGCGGCATTCACGATATTCATTTTCCGCCAGGAGATCGCAGTCGTAGCCCTTCTCTTTCTCAGCCTTGGAGACAGCGCAGCCGCCCTTGTAGGTAAGCATTTCGGAAGGATCAAGCTCGTGGGGCACCGCACCCTTGAGGGCAGTCTGGCAGCCCTCAGCACCTGCCTTCTTGTCAGCCTTGTTGCTCTTTGGGTCTCACCGGATTTCGGATGGTATCTGACACCGGTCACGCTCCTGGTCGGTTCCCTGGTGGCTACAGTTTCAGAACTTCTCTACCTGCCGCTCAACGACAACTTCCGGATACCCGTATTCGCCGGTCTGGCAATGGAACTGATACTTCCAGGCTAGAATGAGCATGACATACTATATCAATGTATACGGCTGCCAGATGAATTTCCATGATTCGGAAATAATATCCGGTATCCTTGAATCGGAAGGATTTTCCTCAACTGAAGATCCCGAATCGGCCGATGTCATTCTACTGGTATCGTGCGCGGTCAGGGAACATGCTGAAACAAGGGTTCTGGGCAGACTTTCACACCTTGGAGGTTCATCGCGGGACAGGGAATCGGGAAAACCCCTTATGGTTCTATGCGGCTGCGTTGCACAGGAGCACGGAGACAGTCTTCTGGAACGGTTCAGGGATCTTGACCTTGTTGTGGGACCAGACTGCTACAGAGACCTCCCACGGCTTATCAGCGAATCTGTGAGAATGAGCGCTGTTGACTTCAGGGAGGGTGATTACACAGGAATAGAACCCGTGAGAATGGAATTTCCAAGAGCGTTCGTAACCATTATGCGCGGATGTGAGAATTTCTGCTCTTACTGCATCGTACCGTACGTCAGAGGCAGGGAACACAGCAGAAAAAGCGATGCGGTAATCAGCGAGGTTACAGCACTGTCAGAAGGTGGATACGGTGAGATCACTCTACTTGGACAGAACGTTAACTCGTACCACGATGGAGATACTTCGTTTCCGCTGCTGCTGCGGAAGGTCGCCTCAGCGGCACCATGTTCCCGGATAAAGTTCGTAACCAGTCATCCGAAGGATCTTGGAATGGAAACGGTTGAAGTAATGGCTTCAGAGCAGAATATCTGCCGATACTTTCATCTGCCCTTCCAATCGGGAAGCGACGTTATTCTCAAGAGGATGAACAGGGGGTATACCGCCGGGGAGTATCTTCAGAGGATAGGGATGCTCAGAGATACCATGCCTGATATCGTCCTTTCAACCGATGTAATAGCAGGATTCCCGGGCGAGTCCGAAGAGGATTTTCAGAAGACGATCGACCTCCTTGAAGAAGTCAGGTTCGATAACGCTTTCCTGTTCAAGTACAGCGAACGGTCAGGAACCGCAGCCTGCAGCTTTGAGAATTCTGTACCGGAGGAGAAGCGCCTGGCCAGGCTGAACCGACTCCAGCAGATCCAGAGAAGGATAACGGTTGAGAAATCGGGAGAACTGCTTGGCAGAACTCTGAGGATCCTTATCACAGGACCTGCAAAGAAACCCCGTCAGCAGGCTGGCAGAACGGAAGGGAACAGGATGGTCATCCTGGAGGAAACAGCTTTTACCCCTGGGAGTTTTGTGAATGTAAAGATCACGAAGGCCGACGGCTGGACCCATTTCGGTGAACCCTGCGGGAACCCGGAAAACTGATGGCTTTCCTCAAAGGCATTGAACGGTGGGGGAGAAGGCGCGCTTCAGCAGCATTTTCCGGGACGGATAATAGCAGGAGATCTCCGGGGATACCCTCGAGGATACTCGTGATAAGAACCGATAACAGGCTTGGAAACCTTGTTCTTCTTGAACCTCTGCTTCGGAGCCTTAAAACGAGGTTTCCCGGAGCTGAACTTGATATTCTTGTGAGCGATGTATTCTCTGAACTCCTTGAATTTCAAGGCTATAACGTAATTAAGGCGGACAAGAAGGGGCAGATCAGAAACCCTGTAAAGTTCGTGAATCTCATTCAGAAACTCAGGAGCAGATCCTACGATGCAGCCATTGATGCGGCGCACCCTCATTCCTTTTCGCTTTCCGGAGCCGTTTCCACAGCTCTATCTGGAGCAGAATGCAGGATAAGCACCGATGCCGGAGATTCATCCGGATGGTATACCGATACGGTTTCTGAACCTCCGATGGACTGGCATGAGAGCAGGGCTCTGCATTCACTCGGCAGTGTCTGGGAGGGCTGGCCGGAGTGGTCTCCACCGGAGCTTCACGCTGACAATGCTGTGAAAAGAAACGCAGCAGGCCTACATGTGGGAGCGAGCGGAAACAAGGCATATCCGATTGAACACCTTGAGGAGCTTATAGACAGGGTCTGCAGAAGGGTGATCCTGGAAATCTACTGGGG
>JAUWSL010000050.1 GCA_030610085.1 Candidatus Aegiribacteria sp. | reverse complement strand
TGTCGATGGAAAGACCCGGTCCTGTGTCCGCAACCGATATCATGAGATTTTTATCATTCCTTCCGATAGAGATCTCTACAGCTGAAGATGGATCAGCTTCGATCGCGTTCTTTACTACATTGCAGATACAGGACGCAAGCAGTTTACTGTCAGCGTTGATCGAAAATTCATCGGTTGAGGGTATTATGGAGCATCTGTCCGTATTCAGCCTGCAGGCTTCCCGGCATATAGAGAGAATATCATCCCTGCCAAGATCTGAGGAAACCGGCTCTGGGGATCTGGCAAAGTATTCCAGGGAACTTATCCGGCCCTGGGCTGAATCGACTTCCCTTTTTACTTCTGACAGGATGTTCTGAGTTCTCGCGTCCGAATGTCCTCTTGCAAGAAGATCCACGAATCCGGACAGAGCACAGAGTGTGTTTCCCATCTCATGCGATATACCGGCAGAAGCAGCCCCGATGTCAGCCATTGCTGTCTCGTCGGCAATTCTCTTTTCCAGATCGCTTATTCTTGTAACATCGGTAACCAGGATGGCTATCTCGTCAGTTCTTGATCTGGATATCTCGACACTGTACATTCTATCGGTTCTGACAGCGTCATCATTCCGGGCCTGAAATTCGGATGATGTATTTCCCTTCTTTCTCATTGAAACAATAACCTTTTCAAGCTTACGCCCGGTCTTGGTTCTCTTCCACGGAAATTCCTTGCCGATATCATCATCGCTGAGTTCGAACAGCTCCTTTGATTGCCTGTTGAAGAGTGACAGGCATCCTTTTCCATCGATAGCGAATACTGCCGATCCAAGTACCGATAGAATGGCGCCCGATCTTTTTTCTATCCTTTCAGCCCTCTGTTCAGCCTTTTCCTTCAGTTCGTTCAGCTGCTCTTCCCTTTCGTGAAGAAGTTCAACCAGACGGTGAAAGGATGCTCCAGCCGCTTCCGCATCGACACCGCTGCCACTGCTGAAGCGGTCAGCCTCGACAAGGATATCTCTAAGGGGGGATATAACAGTCCTGGTTAGATATCTGGGTGTGAAGATAGCCAGAACTATAAGGGCTGCGGCAAGCGCTGCAAGACCGATTATAAGTGTCCTGTGTAATATTGATATCGATGATCTGCCTGATTTCACGCCTACCAGAAGATCACCTCCGGGCTGCCGCACGAAATGCCATTCAGGTGATACCTCCGTTACGGGCATATCATCAGAGGAGATCCCTGAACCGGCGATAATATCCCCGGAAGAATCAAGTACAACTGCGGCTTCCAGGCTTCCGCTCTGTACCAGGGGTCCGGCAATATTTTCAAACTGGCCTGAAGTATTATGAGCATCGATGGTATTACTGATCGCATAGGCGGCTGCTGTAGCCATATATCCTTTTTCAGCTGCAAGGTCCTTATCTACAAGAAATACGATTATGAAGGATACTGCCACAGCGGCAGCGGCGGCTCCGATTACAAGCCCTGTAAGCAGCTCAACACCTATGATGAAATTCTTCACAAAGGAACTCCTTCAGCTTTCCAGAAAAATTGTTCTGATAAACATTGCAGAATTACGGGTATCTCCGCAAGTACCGCATCGGCAGAGCTGACTGCTTACCTTAGAAGTATCCTGTCAAGATAGATCCCGGTGAATCCTCTAGGGCTGCTCTCAACCCCGAGCGGAGTTATCCTGACGTTTTCAACGAAATCATTGATGGGGATAACGAACTCAGACCGTAGTTCCCGAAGATTCTCTGGTCTTGACTGAAGCTGCATATCCTTCATAATAGTCACCCATACAGGCGCCTGCATCACTTCCGATGATATGTACACCGAATCATGCCACCTCCCGCACGATACTTCTATGCCCGGTGGGGATCCGGATTGCAGAGAACGATGGAATATCGTCAGTTTCAGCGAATCTCCAGTGGTTTCCGGTAGAGGCAGGATGACTGCGTCCTCAGGATGTGATAATCTGAGCATACGCTCCCTCGTGAAGAACCAGAATTTTCTTGAATCAGGACCCGTTTCAGCTGGATACATTGTGCAGTAGTTTCTGTATTCTGATGGAATGTCTTCAGCTTCCCATGATCTCTTCTGCAGGCCTCCAAAGAGACATAACACCAGGAATGCTGATGCGATCGTGTATTCTGCATATCTGCTTTTTCGTGCAAGGAGCATGACTGTGAGTGCCGCTAGTATTATCCATCCTGCGAATACCGGGATATCGAGTCTTATCGCACTTGGAACCCATTCGATCAAGCTGCTTGAGGGTCCGAAGATCCGGCTTACAAGTGCATCGGTGCCGTCAGCGTAGTTGAGCCTTAGAATCGGTTGAGTGAAGAATACGGCCGAGATACCCAGGGATACCCATACGAGCATCCTCACATCCCTGCGCCTTAGAATGTATCCAAGGGAGGCGAGAAGGACCGGAAGGACGGGCAGGAGCATCCTTCCCGCAGGTGTGGGCATACCGCTCCAGTCTCCTGCCATCCAGAATACAAGTATCAGAAAATAAACGAGGGCAGGCAGACCAAGCCAGATGAACAGTTCTCTGTTTCTTCTTTTCAGAAGCGGCAATCCTGCGAGTCCCGCAAGTACCCATGGTGCCTTCCAGAGGAGGCCGCTTTCGATATCCACCAGTGATGATCCGGCAGCGATGAGTACTTCCGGTGTTTTGTACATCGGCTGAAGCAGGATGGTTTTTATAAATTCAATATTACCATATCTGACCCAGAATATCCGTCCGTTAAGTATTACCAGGTCGAAGAGTATTCCCGCTACAACAATGCACGCGAGTACTGCAGGGATCAGGTACTTCCTCCGGCCTTTCGATTCGATCACAAGCGCCGCAAAAAGACCTATGGAGATTCCAGCGAAGCGGAATTTAATCAGCACCAGTACGATCGCAGCAGCAATTACCCAGACGCTGTTCTTCGTTCTTATGAACGCATAAACACCACAGAGAAAAACAGCCAGTGCCAGCCAGCCCGGGTAAACAAGTCCAAGTATGCTGCTGCCCGGCATAAGGAGAAATCCGAGTACGGCAAGCTTCCGCCAGTCATCGTAGCCGGAATCCCGGAATATCTTCGAAATCATAAGCAGTGCCGCCATAGCGAACAGTATGTTCATGCCCCTGATACCAGGTACAGAAAATGGGTATCCGGGTATCATGAGCGCAGGATAGAAGCTCTGATGATGCGTAAAATCTCCAACCGGATCGCCAATCTGGCTGGAATACTCTCCGAACCTTCCTGTTCCGGAAGAGATGAGGCTTTCCGTTATTGAAGCATGGTGCGGTTCGTCACCCGTAAAAGGAGACAGAAGCAGGATCATAGGAATAAGAGGTAACATTGCAAGGAGCATTCCGTACTTTCGGGAGGAAATGGCAAGAAGTCCGGGAAAGATCCCCAATAAGCCGCATGCGGCTGAAATAACCTCAAGCGCCGGATCTACAGTCCAGAATAGTGAGAGAACAGCAAATGCTGTCAGTAAATATATGGATACCCTGGGAATTCGACCCTTTCCGTACAGTATTGCCGTGATCAGCCAGGCAAGAGGTACAAGCCTGCCGAGAAGACCGGGAGAAGGCATGCCGGTTATCCTCCAGATAAAGAATATCAGAACTGAGGAAACCGCGTGGAAGATCATCCCTGACCTGCCTTCAGCTATCATTCTCAGCCGTATCAAAATGACGCCTCCGCGGAAACAAAATGGATAACGGGATGTGTAAAAGGTTTCCATTTACGGGATATCAGGATTGAGACCGGAAATTCCGGTTCCTGAATCAGCAGGATATTCTCACCGGGATAAACTGGAAATGTCCTGCCGGCTGAGATAACATGCCCAACCTGACAGGTGTCCCTCACACCCCCGGCAGAAATCCGAAGTGTCATTTCTCTGATATCTATCCCGGGCGCCTGAAGCAGCAGCCGGGGCTTCGCCAGATTAAGTTCTGACGGCTGGGGCCACATCACACCGTTCTCGGTAAGAGCCTCTTCCGACACGGATGAATTATACCCCGGTGCCGATGGAAGACCTGAGAAGAGAATTACTCCCGACAGCCCACCGGCAAGTATAAGAGCCCGCCACTTCTCTTTCTTTACGAGTGCAGCCGTAATGGCTGCCGCTATAAATGGTGCTGTTCCCTCGATTGCTCCTGATAAAAGAACGGCAGCTGCAGAAAGGCAGAATAGAGATCTTGAGACAGCTGAAACCGAAAAAGCAACCGCAAGTGCAGCGCCGGCTGTGAGCAGCACGGAACCAAGGGTGCTGCTGAAGGACAATAATGACAGACCCCCAAGGAAAATCGTTATCAGAGTAAGGGATTGCTGACCTCTTAGAAGGGATGTGCCTGCAGCATACAGGCAGACTGCCAGGGCGAAGATGGAGAAACCATGCGAGATAAATACGGCGGCAGCTATCGATAACGCGAGAATAAGCTTCCCTTTATATGTATCTGACATTTTCCAGCTCAACGATCTGTTCAATTCTGTCAGGCACCAGGTAGAGTCCCGTTACTCCGCCGTCGACCTTCGTGATTATTTCCTGTTTCCGCTGCGCATTCAGGAAAACCCTCGCAAGATAACCCTCATTCGACCATAAGGCTACCGAACCTGGAATATTGCATGATCGAATGCCCAGTGTAAGTATTCCCTCCGTTCCGGGCACCTTGAGGCAGCCGAATCCGCAACTGTCCACATTTCTACCACGCCATCCCGGACCTGTGGTGACATCGCTCATGGGGAAAGGTTCACCGGACATGTTATCCGGTCTTGGATGAGGCATTCTAAGAGGCCTTGGAGCAAGCAGGTGCAACAGGAATTCCTCAGGAAGGTCAGAATGAGAGATTTTCATCCTCCTGACTCTGCGCAGCGCTGCGGGCCTCCAGAGCCAGGGTCTGGCCTTCCGGATACATGACAGTCTCGTTCTAAATTCGGTTCTTCTCCAGTAATCCGGCAGTCCGCATTTTTCCCCACCGAGGTACTTCCGTACAATGTATGCGGATGACTGCAGTTCCCACTCTTCAGCCGCCTTTCTTCTGCTTGATGCGCCCATCATGTGCGAAGCGATGGAATCGGGATCCAGGAGCAGTCTGTAACCCATACCTTTCAATCGGAGGCAGAGATCCACATCTTCGTAGTACATGAAGATGTTTTCATCGAATCCCCCCGCTGCTTTTAGCGCTTCCATCCTGTAAAGTGAGAGAGCGGCGGTTATGCATGGAACTTCCACGGTATTTCTGTCCGGAAAGGGCTGAAAATGCATGAAATCGAAATCGTAACCCCTGCCGTATTCTGTCATGGCAGCACCGGCACTCAGAGTGACCAGCGGCCAGTCCCACAACCTGATAAGCGGCTGCACCCCCGCAGCGCAGGGGTCTGCCTCAAGTGTACTCAGAAGTCTCTCAAGCGATGATCGGGTGATGGAAGCATCGGAATTCAGCAGAAGCACATACTCCGAATCGCATATCTCAAAGCCCCTGTTATTCCCGTAACCGAAACCACCGTTGACTCGGTTCCTGACGATCCTGGCTTCGGGAAGCAGTTCACTGATATCTTCAACTGTAGAATCATCCGAGGCGTTATCGGATATTACGATATCACAAAGAGATCCGATACCTCTTAAAGTCCTGGTGAGAGCCGGTATCATCTTTGATGAGTTCCATGTAACGACAATGACCGTAATTTTCCTGTTCATATGCCGCTCCCATCAGGGCAGCATTGTGAAAGACGCCTGTAGAACCTGTCAGTGACCATCTCCCATGTCCATCTATCAAGCACATCTTTCCGGCCCTTCTCACCCATGGCGTGTCCAAGCGCAGGGTTCTCCAGCAGTATCTCCATTCTGTTCAGAAGTGAAACTGCATCACCCCATGACACGAGGAATCCGTTGCTGCCGTCGCTGATAATGTCAGGCATTACTCCGGACCAGCATCCGATTACCGGTTTCCCCGACATCCAGGCTTCAAGCACAACAATTCCAAAGCAGTCAAGCCTTGATGGAAGCAGAACAATATCCGCGGCGGCAAGCAGATCGATTCTGTCCTCCTTTCTGACGTACCCGGTCAAGACGAGCCTTTCACCGAACTCCTCTGCAAGCTCCTTTTCGGAATTGATGTACTCATCCACATCGGGAAGAACGGGGCCTGCAATAATCAATGTAAAATCCTGTCCTTTCTTGAGAAGATTCCTGGATGCCTCCAGGATGTGCGATGTACCCCTGTCAAGTGAATGCGCTGTAAGGCTGAGGATAACCGGTCCCTTTACTCCAAGGCGCTTTAATCCTCTTTCCCGGCTGCTGGCGTTGAATTCGGCAGGATCGATACCACTGCCGGATATATGAATTCTCTCATCCGGTATCCCAATTCCGGTGTAGAGTTCTTTCTCAAACTGGCTCTGGGCAACGACGAAAGTGCTGTTCCGCATAATCTTCTTCTGGCAGCCACTTAAATATTGAAGCGCTTTTGTACTTCTGTATTTTTCTCCAATTCCTGCGTGGGGAACTGAAACAAGACCCGATCCGTGCTTCCTGCTGTAGCGCCATCCTTCGTACAGTAGAAAGGGCATTGCATTGGAATGAACAAGGTCGAATCCCCGCTCCTTTGAAAGCCATCTGTGAAGGGATGGAACAAAAGGATTGGGATAGAAGAACCTGTCCTGACCGCATTCGCACAGGCGCCTCAGGAAAGCGCGGAAAACATTCTGAAAGGGAGGGTGAATAACGGGGAAGCGCTTTATCCGCACACCATTCAGGGTGTCCTCCCGCCGTTCGATGCGGGCTCCTGACCTGGATACGAACAATGACATGTCCCAGGCGTCCGTTGTGCCGATAACCGATTCGTGCCCCCATCTTTTACCGGCAAAAGCATGTTCAAGGACGTAGCGTTCAGCGCCTCCATGATACGGCCAGGACCTGTGGGACAGATGCAGTATCTTCATAATCCTGATATACTCCTGTAGAAACCGCATATGCCCCTTGCTGAATCAAACCAGTCCTTCCTCACTGCCGAGGTTGACATATTCCTGAGCTCATCAACCCTCCGGGGCTCCTCAAGTGCTGCAATTTCCCTTATCCATGCCTGATCATCGTCGGGATCAAGCTGGATACCGTCTTTACCGACTGTATCAGTAAGTGCGGTTGTGTTGCTTGAGATAACGGGAGTGCCACATGCGAAGGCCTCGAGTACCGGTAGACCGAGCCCTTCGAATTTACTCGGACATAACAGGGCTCTTGCGCCGCGGTACAGGTCAACTACAGTTCTGTCGGAAAGATTCTTCAGTACCCGGACTCCCGGTCCCTCCGTGATCGCCACATCCCCCCATCCACCCTCTCCTACCAGAACAAGAGGGATTTCAACACCAATCTCTCTGGATCTGCTGTAAACATCGAGAAGAAACGGAATGTTCTTCCGTGGTACGAAATTACCTACATGAAGAAGGTATTTCCCGGGTTCAAGACCCAGTTGTTTCATAACCGCTGAAGAAGGCTGTCCGGGCGAAAATATGCTGTCAGCGGCACCTCCGGCACAGAATACTCTATCCTGAGGCAGGTCAAAATAATCCAGAACCCGCTGCTTTGTCCATTCCGATATCGCAATGACCGAAGAACCGCTTTCTATCAGCCGGGCTTCCTTTTCCGCAAATTCAATAGTTTCCTTCGTATACCACTTTGGATTTTCAAGGGCTGAAAGGTCGTATACAGTGATTACGGATGTGCATCCAGAAGGATACTCAGGCTGTACACCGCTGTGGTGGAACACAGCTTTTCCTCCTGCAAATGCACGAAGCCTTCCGGCCCTTGAGCCCTCTTCCCATCTTTTTTTAATCGGAATTCTCCTGAAAAGAGGAACCTTGAGGTAGAAAGGAGTATCAAGGGACTGACAGGCCATTTCCGGTCCGGGAACCCCCGGATGCGCTGCAGGAACATCCAGTGGGATGAATTCGATCCCGAACTCTCCCGCAACGGAAGAGATAGCTCCAGCAAGTGCGAGAAGGTACCTGGATACTCCTCCGAGAGCATGTGGAACTATACTGAGATCGAAAAGTACTCGAAGATCTTCTATAACACACCTCCCAGTACCCAGATGGAATCTTCGGATGAACCATCCGGGAACAGTTCTGCATAGTCCGCATCGTAACGGTTTCTATCCTCCTTATTGAAGAGCCATCTATGGTAGACTATCAGATCTCCCCTCTCCAGTGATTCCTCAAGGAGATCATCTTCGCTGCCCGGATCGGGCATTCTTGCCATAAAAGCGTACCTCCGGTAGCAGGAGTTTCCTGTCTGGAACCACGAGTACCTTCTGACATTGTTATCGACAGGAATCTCCAGAACTGTTGTGCCGGCAGTTATGGTCGTGCAGGCAGATGGTATTGCGGTCGGCATCGTATCAAGAACCGGGATCCATAACTCGAACATGAGAAGAGCAAGAAACAGCAGTTTCCATCTTCCCCTGAGAAGAGTTATCCCCATCCCGGCGCCCAGTGCAGGAAATACACCTCCGAGTATGGCAAACCTTGATGGGGCTCTAATACCATTCAGGACAGGAAACATATGGAAAATCCTGAATGGGAGAGGTACTCCTAAAGGCCTGCCGAAAATGCGCAGTTCAGGTCCGAGAGCCAGCAGAGCAAGCCCCAGGATGATAACCGGCAGCCTCCAGTTCTTCTTTTTCCATACGAGAACCGCTAACGCTGCCAGCACTGTAAGACCAGGTGTTACAACACCCTCTGCAGTGTTAGGCATCCATGAGAATCTCGAAGGGATCCCGAAAAAGTAACCCGCAGGGCCGAATGGTGAGGGAAGTACGAAAGACTGGGGTTCTGCCGCCCAGTATATTGCATCCCTCCAATGTGTTGCAGGTGATACGGCATCCCCTGGAGCTGTGATGGCGAGAATTCCAGCAAAGACCGCCACTCCCGCTGCCGCCCCCCCCAGAACAGCGGTCCTCTTCCAGTTTTCGTTCAGTATGAAACATGTCGCAGGAAGGCCAAACACGGCAAATATGGCTATAAAGGGGCTTTGAATCGCTGCCAGCATAACGGTTGCTGTGTATGCAGCGAGAGTCCTGTACTTTCCATTTCTCAGATACTCCCTGCAGAGCCATAGAGAGGCGGGAAGTGTCCAGCAATTCGCTATCTGATAGTGCTGAAGCAGATGAGCTGTCCTTGAGGGGAGCCATGCCAGTGCAAGAGCGGTAAGCAGGGCTCCGTATCTGTCAGCTCCCCATGATCTTGCAAGAAGCCACCCGAAAACCGCGGTAAGTATAGTGCCCATCAGCAGGGACAGAGTATGCGACATAGCTGGATGCTCTCTTCCGATTCCGATGAGCGCGAATATAAGAGTATCGAACCACCCTATATGGTCGTATACAAGCGATACTCCTTCAGGTGAGTAGATATACGGGCAGAAACGGGGATCCTGTCCGTTCGATAAAGCGGTTGAAACCCACCAGAAATGCCATGCCTGTTCGTAGACATCCGAGTCCTCAACTATCGGGGACTCTCTGTGAGGAATGCCTATTATTCCAGGAGAATCGGATGTCAGAAGCGGTATATAAGGGAAAAGAAGTGCCAGAACTGATGCAATGACCGCAAGGGCGAAAAGCCTTTCTCGAAAGTCTCTGCGGCCTTCATTTCCAGATGACATTTGAGATCCATCCCCGGCCGCAGAAGTGAATTTCCCGGCCGGTAACAGTAATGATCGAAGGTTCACTGGAAAGAGCACAGCCGTTGACTGTACCTTCTCCCCAGGCAGTAAGCGTTGCTCCAGACGCATCCAGAGGGGCTTCCATCTCCGCCGTACCGGAGAATGTCCAGGTTACCGGCAGTGTATCCAGATCCCTTTTGAAGCCAGCGGGAGATTCGTGCCAGGCCGGTGAAATCGAATTGCCTGCTATTGCCCGATAGTCATCCTCAGGTGGTTTACCCGCAAGGCTGAGAACCCGTTTCCAGTCACCTGCAAGCCTCTCTTCGCAACCTGTATCCTCTGCGTACGAAGCTGCTTTATTCGAGAGTGAATTCCTCAGTTCAGGTCTGGCCTCCAGAAGGATAACCGCTGAACGAATGCCTTGAACAATATTATCAACAGGAACCCTTATCACCGCATCGGATGGAAGGTTAATGAATGTTCCAGATGCAGTTACAATGGACGGTATACCTGCCCTCATCGCTTCGAGGAGACTCCCTGATGTTTCACCGCATGCAGGATGCCTTACATCAAAAACGTAATCCAGCGTTCTGATCCAGCCCTGATATTCCTTCTCATCCAGTCTTCCCGTTCTCCTGACCCATTCCGGCAGGCTTTCGGGGTAATTCCCACCGATCAGAATAAGACCTGCATCAGGGAAATCATCTCTAAGGAGTGCAACTGCTTCTATGAGGCACTCGAGATTTCTGCCGGGATGGTTGGTTCCCACCATTCCAAAACAAAGGGAGAAGGGCTTGGCAAGTATATCCATTTGAGGAAGAGGACTCAGTGGATGGCCTATAGATATCACTCTGCCTTCCGGATAAGATCTCTTCAGAATTGAAGCTGCGTATGAATTAAGGCATACAGCGGAATGCGATGCGTGAAGAGCCCTTCCTGTCAGAGGGTAGCGCTTGAGCTTTCTGTCGTATTCGTTAAGAGGGATATTTCCGTCCGCAAGGTCCTTCTCCACCGATTCCGCGACCGGTCCGTAGCAGAAGACAAGCTCTCTTCTGTAATCCTCCATCCTGTTGCTGTCCAGATAGCTGTACCTGAGCATATGATGAAGGACTAGCTCATGAAATAGAGCAGTTCCACCGTACCTGTACAAAGCCTGGACTACGGGAAAGCAATCCGGTGAATTGCCGATCTGGAATATCCTGGCATCAGGAAGTCTGTCTTCCTCAAGCTCTTCTACAGGCATGCTTCTAATACCCGCAGGCAGCGACAAAGGATCACTTCCGTCTGTGTATGCTACAGTCCAGTCTACGAAATCCGATGTATTCTCAAGCACTCTCAGAGCGTAAGTAGCCAGTCCCGATTGAATAGGGGGCAGAGGGGTTACCAGAAGCGCATCGATCCTTTCGTCAGACATCTCCCCTCCATAGCCTGATCCTAAGCTGGACAAGCTGAACGAACATTTCGATTATCGGCGCTATCCTGACCCACGCGAATATTCCCTTTCTGTAACTCTCACAGGACACAATGCCAGCCCTTCTTGGATAGTGGGATACGGGAAGCTGCATGACTCTGTATCCGCGTTTGCGCGGCAGAAGAAGAAGCTCAAGGTCGGCAACACTGGAGGATGACCTGATATCCATACTGTCAAAGATTTCGCGTCTGAACAGCTTGAAAGAAGCGTCTACGTCCTTGAAACCGCCGAAGAAGAATACGTACGTAAGCGTATTGTATGCAAAGGAATACATGAGCCGCATAAAAGGATCCTGCCTTCTTCGCCTGAAACCCGAGATCACATCCGCATTCGCGCGGAGCTCCCACAGTATTTCAAGCTCACCAAGGTTGAACTGCCCGTCACAGTCCGTATAGAAGATCCAGGGCATCGAAGAGGAGATAATGCCTGTCCTGACAGCTGTTCCGATACCGCTGTTTTTATTGTGCCTTATAAGTTTTACGCCCTGATATGTTCCTGTGAGTTCCTCCGCGATCTCAGCAGTTCTGTCGGTTGATCCATCGTCAACGACAATGATCTCCCATTCGACCCCAAACCCTGAGAGTACTTCGATGGCCGTTTCAACCATGTACTTAACGTTTTCTTCTTCGTTGAATGCGGGAAATACAACCGAAAGGCCTTCCCGTGGATGATCTTTGATAAACCGCCCCCCGCGCATTTGAATGAACAAGTTACTTGGCAGGTGTGAAAATACGCCAGCAGCAGTTCGAAGTCTACACTTGGAAAATCAGGCAGGATTGCTGAATGGAGCCTGAATTTCTCTCCCGCAGAGAACAAGACATCCGCTTCCCGGGGCCTCCACAGCCCATTCCAGATCGAACATCAAAGAGGCTGTATCTTCCTTCCTTTCGATAAGAAGCCATCTGCCCTCTCTACCGGCATAAGCGCTGCTTAAATGTTCTTTTTCGATAACAATTATTGAATACCTGTTGCCTGCAGTACCGAATACGCTGAGTGAAAGAACGCCCGCTTCAGACCCGCAAGCCAGCTTCCAGTCGCAGCTGCATTGATGAATTGAGCGGATTGCTTCGGATACAGGATCAGTAAAATATTTTGAATTATCGTTCATGAGATTACCTCCGCAAATGTGACAGAGGTATTATAGCTCAAAGAAGACAGTATGTAAACACCTGTTCACTCCAACCTGTCACGGAGCTCGTACAGGATCTCCAGAGCTTTTCTTGGTGTTAGAGAATCCGGGTCTATCTCCTTGATATGCTCCAGCAGGGGGTTACTCTCCGGGGGCCGGGATTCTGCAAAACGGAGTTCGAGCTGGTCATCTCCCGTTCCTCCTGGAATAAGATGTTTACCGGCTTCAAGATCGGAAAGTACTTTTCTGGCTCTTCTTACGACCTTCAAAGGAACCCCGGCCATCGAAGCAACGTGAATGCCATAGGATTCATCGGTGCTTCCCTCCTCAATGCTGTAAAGAAAAACTACTTTTCCACCGGTATCCTTTACTTTCACGTTTACATTCCAGACTGCGGGCAGGAGGTTCGCGAGAGCTGTAAGCTCATGATAGTGGGTTGCAAAAAGAACAAGGGGCCTGTGTTTCTCACTGTTGTGCAGATACTCCACCATAGCCCATGCAAGTGATAATCCATCGTACGTGCTTGTGCCTCTCCCGACTTCATCCAGTATAGCAAGGCTGAAAGCTGTGCTTGAATTCAATAGAGCGGCCACTTCCGCCATCTCGACCAGAAATGTGGACTGACCCCTTGTCAGATGATCCGACGAACCTATTCTTGTAAATATCCTGTCTACAGGGGAATAGACCATCGATTCAACCGGAACGAAGGAACCAGCCTGCGCCATGATAACAAGGAGTGCCGCCTGCCTGAGATACGTCGATTTTCCAGCCATATTGGGGCCTGTTACCAGAAGTATGCGTCTTCCCTGCTTCAGTTCGAT
>JAUWSL010000063.1 GCA_030610085.1 Candidatus Aegiribacteria sp. | reverse complement strand
TTACAAGGAGAACCCCATCTATCGGCTTGCGGAGCATCTGGTGGTTGGCATATCATCGGGGTATGCAATGGCCATCAGCCGGGCATGCCATGGTACGAAGTGACAGGTAACATAGTGATGATCTTAGGAACCCTTGCGGCGCTTATCTACTTCTTCTTCTCCAAACCGCACAAGGGCTTGTTCTTCGGTACAGGATCCAAAATCGGTATCTGGGTGATCATGCTCGGTTTCGGAGCTACTTTCGGATTTACCGTCATGGGCCGTATCAGCCTGCTCATAGGCAGAATACAGTATCTGCTGGGAGACTGGCTGCATCTTATAGAGTAGCGTATTGGAAGGGGTCGGGTCTTTATGGTCCGACCCCCTTTTGCAGCTTGACCTTTTGAATCTGATTTCGTAAATTGGCTCTTCCGGTGCCGGGGTAGCTCAGATGGTAGAGCAACGGACTGAAAATCCGTGTGTCGACAGTTCGATTCTGTCCCCCGGCACCATTTCGATACTTCATTCAGAACTTTCCATTACCAATTGACGGATTTAGATTTACATACGAATTGTTCATTGTCAGTCTGATCCATTCCGGAGGATAACGGAGAGAACAGTTTGAGGATAATTCAGATCATCAACAGCCTGAAGATGGGGGGGGCCGAGAAACTGGCCCTGGGTCTCCATCAGCGATACCTTGAACGGGCTCATGATAGTTATCTCATTTCCCTTGCAGGTGAAGAAAGCGGATGGATTGACAACGGTGTATTTTCACTGGGTTTCAGTACTCCCTACGATCCTTTTATCCTTCCTTCTCTGTTCGATCTGAAGGATGAGCTTGACCTCAGCAAGTCTGACATAATACATGCCCACCTGTTCCCGTCACAGATTATTACAGGGCTTCTTACTGAAGCCATGTTTCTCAGGGGTCACCTGGTAACCACCGAACACAGTACGGCTAACAGGAGAAGAGGAACGCTGATCGGCAGTCGTATAGATAGCTGGTTCTATCAGCGATTCTGCAGGATTATCTGCGTAAGCCATGCTGTAGCAGCACAGCTTGCCGATTGGATTCCGGAAGTATCGGGTAAACTGGAGGTGATATTCAACGGTATCGATATCGGTGAGTTCAGCGGGAAATCTCCCTCAGAGTATACCGGCAGGAAAACAATACTCTCGGTTGGAAGGCTTGAGGAAGCCAAGAACTACAGCACAGCAATTGAAGCTTTCTCCCTGCTGTGCAGCAAAAGCGATAGTGACCTGCTGTACTGTATCGCGGGTGCCGGCAAGCTGGAGTCGGCGTTGAAAAAACAGGCTACCCAGCTGGGCGTTTCGGAGAGAGTAATATTCCTTGGAGAGATCAGCGATATCTCTGCCTTGATGAAAAGTGCCGACGTATTCTTCATGCCTTCTTCAAGAGAGGGCTTCGGGATAGCCGCAGTTGAGGCTATGGCTTCAGGGCTGCCCGTCGTTGCTTCGAATCTGCCGGGGATCGGTGATGTGGTTGGACGACATCAGCAGTGCGGTATTCTTGTCGATCCCGGTTCTCCATCCGAAATGGCTGAAGCTCTTCAGCAATTGCTTGAGGATGACATATTGTCGCGGAGGATGGGGTCCTTTGGTTCAGAACGTGCTGCAGCCTTCAGTATTGAGATCACAACCGACAGATATCTTGGGCTGTACGAGAATATCCTGAATTAGGAGCACTTAAATGAATATAGCTGCAATGAAAAAGAGCGATTACGAGGAGTTGATGATCCTTTGGAGCGGTTTCCCCGGTAATACCATGACCGGCGCAGACAGCAGGGAGGATTTTGAGAGATTTCTGAACAGGAATGCTGATTACTGCTTCTCAGCATTTGAAAACGGCAGCCTTATCGGATCTGTTATGGCCGGAAACGATTCAAGAAGAGGGTACATATACCATCTTGCTGTGGATGAATCGCAGCAGGGAAAGGGAATCGGCAATGTACTCATGACCGCTTCGGAGAACGCGTTGAAAGATGCCGGTATCGAGAAGGCTCACCTCTTCATATACTCTGACAATACCGCAATAGAGTTCTACGAGAAGACCGGCTGGCACAGACGAAGCGATATAGCGGTTATGAGCAAGGTGCTGATTGGGGATAAATACATGGGTACCCGCATTGAGTAGTGACAATCTTCCTTTTTCGCTTTCAATCTGGCATAATAAGCCATGAAGTAACGCTTTTCATATTGAATGAAGGAGATGCCGTAGAATGATAATATCTCTTTTTGTGACTGTACTTGCATTGCTTCATCCTGCGATTGAAATAACCGATGTTCAGGACAGGCCCAATGACGCCGGAGACGGCCTTCGTATCTATCTGGCGATGCCGGAGAGTACTGATGATCTTCTTTCATGTGTGATCTATCGAAAGGAAGTCGACCAGCCCGACAGCTGCTGGCGGAGTGTAATGGTCGAACTTATTCCGATCATGAGTGAGTTCATCGTGGATGGATACGACCCCGATTACATTATAGAGCCGGGCGTTGAGTACATGTTCAGGCCTGCGACCATTACCACAGCTGGAGATACACTGATGGGGGGAGTATTCGTCTCCCAGGTGGTTCCCAGAAATGAATATTTCAATACCGGTGAAATTTCCGTATTTGTCGCCAGCGTACTTTTCATCCTTCTGATATTCTATTACTTCGGAAAGGCTCAAAGGGGCCGGAAGATGTATCTCAGACCCATAGCCGGTATAGAAGCAATCGATGAGGCAATTGGAAGAGCAACTGAAATGGGGAAACCCATTCTGTACGTTCCGGGTCTTTCCACTATTTCTGATGTCGCCACTATCGCAAGCCTCACCATCCTTGGCAGAGTCGCCAGAAAAGTCGCTGAATACCAGACAACACTGATGGTTCCGAACTGCGACCCGATAGTCTACACAGTGGCCGTTGAATCTGTGAAGCAGGCTTACCTTGAAGCAGGCAGACCCGACGCATTCGATGAAGATTCCGTATTTTTCCTGACAACCAGCCAGTTCGCTTTTGTTGCCGGTGTCAACGGAATGATGATGCGGGAAAAACCAGCTACCAATTTCTACCTTGGCATGTTCTGGGCGGAGTCTCTCCTTCTTGCCGAGACGGGATCGCTATCGGGGGCGATCCAGATAGCGGGTACCGACGCCGTGACCCAGCTTCCCTTTTTCATAACAACCTGCGACTATACCCTGATAGGTGAGGAGCTTTACGCCGCCAGCGCATACCTCGGGCAGGAGCCCAAGCAGATAGGTGCCTTAAAGGGGCAGGATGCCTGCAAGGCAATCGTTATGGCTCTTGTAACTCTATGGGTGATTCTCAGTATTGTATCGATCATTTCCGGAAATGACAGTTTCATGTTCCTCAGGGAGATGATGGTTTTCGAAGGAGCCGGTTGATTTGCCTGATCTGCTTGTCCCGCTTTACGATCTGCCTGGTATCCAGGAGCAGGATGGTTTGTGGGTAGGAAAACCGATGCCACATCAGTCTCCCTCTGTGCTTTCATTCATAGGGGATAATTTCAGCAACGGCTGGAAAGCTGAAGCCTCGACCGCTTTCGGATCCGTACCGCCTACCCTGATAGTTGCCGTGGACAGAGCATCCGGCAGACTTGCCGGTTTCTGCTGCTGGGACTGTACCGCGAAGGGATATCTGGGACCCATCGGAATTTATGAAGGTTCTCGCGGCAGGGGTGTTGGAAAGGCGGTTGTACTTGCTGCGCTTCACAGCATGAGGGAGGCCGGTTACGGCTACGCTGTCATCGGTGATGCTGGTCCGGTTGAGTTCTTTCAGAGAATTTGCGATGCCAGGGTCATTGAAGGCAGTGAACCGGGAATATACGGCAATCCAATCCACTAGGGCCAGGTCTTGCATTTAAGTATTATTATCAAATTATTATTAGTGTATAATATAAATATGTTGTATTTATTTGAATCAATCTTCAGATTCCACCGTATATGACATACTGCAATTCTCGATTAAGATACATTATTATTTATTATAGTTACTATAAATAACCCATAAGTTGAAGAAGTGTGGTACGTCCCCCTGCTACCAGTTGAAGATGGCTTCGAGGGAGGTTGAGAAATCGGAGTCCGATTCACCCGAAACATGGTTCAGGTTCCTTATCCATACATTTCCGACTTCTCCGTGCAATTCAAGAAAATCCAGAGGATACCATCCGACATGTAGCTCTGCACCGGTAAGGTACTCCACGGTTCCTGACGGGAAGGTGCCTCCTGTGGAGGCCGAGTCAGGCCAACCCTCCTGAACGGTTCCCTCTCCATGTCTTGTGTGATCCACGGTCATCTCACACAGAACGGGCCAGGCGGCCGATGTTCCAAGGGACAGTGTTATCCTGTCGGCATCAGGTCCCAGCTCAGAGCCTATGATCTCTCCATGATGCAGGTAGTAGTTGTACGGTTTCCGCTGGCTGTAAACGTACCTGTCAATCCTGGTATACTCGATGACGGTTCCCAGATCGAGCGGGCTGATGTAAGCTGACAATCCTGCCGTCCATCCGAGTTTATTGGGTCTGTCGTTCGTATTCTCGTACTGGATATCATCGATAAGGAGTTCGCCGTAGGTTTCGATTCCTCTGAAAGGTTTCCATGAAACATCGAAGCTGAAGAATGCGTTATCATCCACCCTTTCGTTCCACTGCACCGGATACCATGGAATGATCGGATTCATATATGCGAAATCCAGTCCTTCAGTTTTGAAGAGAATGGATTCACAGAGACCTATCCGAAGATTCTTCCTCGGAGATATATCAAGCCTGTGAGCTGTAAGGTATGTGCCGGAATCGCTGTCGATCGTGGACGTGAACCCGGTAAATCTCAGCGAGTTCCAGAGGTTGAACTGGACTTTCAGCATATCAAGAGGGGGGCTGTTATTGGAGAGAAGCAACTGAGAATACCTGCCCGGGCCCCATCTCTGTGGTATTCTTCCAAAACTGAGTGAAACGGTTTCGTTATTCCACTGGAGATAACCCCAATCGACATAGAGGTGCCTTCCTCTCTCCATGCCCTCATGATAGGGAGAGAAGTAGCTGGGCGGATTATCATCGGAACCTGCCCAGATTGAGAGCCTTTCATCGAGGAACAACCCTGGAAGAATATCGACGAAAATCCTGGCTGTGGCACCGATTCTGGCCTCGAGACTTTCGGAGTAGTTTTGCACCTCTCCTGCAACCGTTCCTGTCAGTGAGAATCTCGAACTTTCCTCCTGAGTCCAGCCCGGTGATGAACTTCTGATGAAAAGGAATCTCTCTACGTTTGAAAGGGAACCTGTTGACGTTTCAACGTCACTGTTAAGGAAGCGGGAATCCACAAGTGGAAGTGTACCCGGAAGCATGGTCTCCGATTCTGTTTCCAGCATGTAAAGCCACCAGTTGAGAGGATCCTGAAGGGGCAGCCCCGCCTGCTGAATCACTCCTATTAATAGTCCCGCCGCTATTACAGCTACCGTCATCTATCTTCCTTCCTCTTCAATTCCACAACTGTTTCCACATGATCCGTCTGTGGAAACATATCAACAGGCTGTATTCCTGCAACAACCCAGCTGCCTTCACATATCACCTTGAGATCTCTTGCCAGCGAATAGGGGTTGCAGCTTACATAAACAATCCTGTTAGAGACGACTCTTCGCAGAAGTCTGGAGACCCTTATTCCAAGTCCTGCCCGCGGTGGATCGACGATGACGGAATCCCAGACCTGCTTCGCCCGTACAGCATCCAGCAGGAAATGTCTTGTTCTGCCTGTCAGGAAGTTGATTCCCCGGATTCCGGAGAGTTCGGCAGCCACTTTTCCTGATGCGGATGAATCAGGATTCAGCTCGACGGAGGTCACTTCCGCCCCCTCTGAGGCAAGGGGAAGACTGAAGGTTCCGCAGCCTCCGTAAAGGTCCAGGATATTCCCCTTCCCTCTACATAAGCCGGTTACAGTGGAGATAATAATATCAGCACAGCCTGTGTTTACCTGGAAGAACGTGCCAGGTTTCACCGGATAGGTAAAACCGCCCGATATCTCATGGAGTGCTGAACCGCGTGGTTCGACGTTCCAGCTGCCCCTGTCCTTCCATGCGATGATATCCGAATCACATCCGCTTTTAATTCCAGGAGCTGCGCGGCCGGAAAATTCGAGCATGGCTTCTCCGGTCCTGTCAGATGCTCTTACAGATACTCTCCCGCTTCCATCCAGCTGTTCATCAGCAAGTTTTCCGAATGCCCTCTGCCCTCTTCTGTTGAGCAGCGGGCAGCCGTTAACGATCATGGTGTCTCCCCTGAAGCGGTGAAGCCCCGGCTTACCGTTCACAATGTCAAATGAAACACGGTTCCGGTAGCCCTTCGTACCCGGTGAGGGAATAGTATCTTTCATAAGTTCATCGTTGTATTCGATACCGGCTCTCGAAAATGCCTTTTCTACCCAGTTCCGCTTCCAGAAGAGCTGCCTTGGATAGAGCAGTGTCTGGAGGGAGCAGCCACCGCATTCACCGAAGTAGCTGCAAAATGGTTCGATTCTACAGGATGATTTATCAAGGATTTCCAGCATGTCCGCCTCGATAAAGCTATTTCGGACCTTTCCCGTTCTGCATCTGACCGTTTCTCCTGGAAGGGCTCCGCGGACGAAAACGGTTTTTCTATCACCGTTGGAGGACACTCCTCCTACCCTGTTGCCAAGAGCGGTTATCTCAACGGTGATCTCTTCATCCATTAGAAAGTTCCAGGATCAAAGTTCCGTCGTCTCCTGTGCCATTCCCTTCTCCAGGTTGTATAGCGGCGCTCCTCGACAGCCATCCTTATCTGACCCATGAGTACGGAAAAGTAATGGAGATTGTGAAGTGTCGCGAGAATAGGTGCCAGCCATTCTTTCGCATTAAAAAGGTGCCTTATGTAGGACCTGGAGTAGGTGCTGCAGGTGTAGCATCGGCATCCCAGCTGAACCGGAGCGGTATCATTTCTGAATCGGGCGTTCCGTATGTTGATATGCCCCCCCGGAACGAAGAATGCTCCGCCTCTGGCATTCCTGGTCGGGACGACGCAGTCGAACATATCCACTCCAAGAGCAACAAAATCAACGAGATCCTCCGGTTTTCCCACTCCCATCAGGTACCTGGGCCTGTTTGCAGGGAGGTAATCGATACATGATCTGACCGATTTCATCATCAGGTTTCTGGGCTCACCTACGGATACTCCTCCTATTGCGTACCCGTCGAATTCCATTCCGGCAAGAGCCTCTGCTGATTTTCTCCTGAGGTCCGGAAAAGCTCCGCCCTGCACGATACCGAAAACCGCCTGCCTGCCTCCGGTATGTACTCTTCTGGCTCGTTCAGCCCACCTGAGGGTAAGATCCATGGATTCTTCAGTCCGATCCCGGTCGCTGGGCTGTTCCAGGCATTCATCGAGGATCATCATGATGTCGCTGCCGAATATTCTCTGGAGCTCCATGACCTTCTCGGGGGTAAGAAGGTGGCTCGAACCGTCAATGTGAGACTGAAAGTGGTAACCCTCCTCGGAACGTTTTCTCAATCTTGAAAGGCTGAACAGCTGGAATCCGCCGCTGTCAGTGAGAATATTCCTGTCCCATGACATGAACTTGTGAAGGCCGCCCGCACCTGCAATAACCTCCGCGCCCGGCCTCAGGTACAGATGGTACGTATTGCTGAGGATCATTGGCCAGTCATCCTTGAGAAGATCGGAATTCCTGACGGTTTTTACGCTTGCCTGAGTGCCCACGGGCATGAATACCGGCGTTTCTACCTTTCCATGGGCAAGATTCAGCACACCTCTTCGGGCTTTTCCCGAGATTCCCATCAGATTGAACGAAGGGACGCATGTCAGATTAAAGGTTATGCCCCATCAGGTTCAGGTTGCGGATCCGGGGGGGGGGTAGTTTCGGATGGTTCAATGCTCTCTTCATCCTCGGAAGATGCAGTGCTATCTCCTGGAGATTCAGTAATGTCTATGACTCCCGGGGTTTCAGTGCTGTCCGCACTTACAACAGTTGAAGTGTCTTCGGTAACGATGCTGTCAGGGAGGGACTCCGGAATGGTCTCGTCAGGAGAGAAATCCGGAGGTACCGTTTCCGGTATGCTGTCCTCCTCTGTCGGCAGACTCAGTGAATCCGTTTCAACAGGGTCATCTGTCTCTACTGAATCAGCTGTCGAAACTGATTCCACAGGCGCTGTGATCGAATCGGAAGCTACGACCCTCAGGTCGAGCGATACCGAATCCGGCAGAAGAAGCGCTGAATCCTGATCAATCGTATCCTCCTGCGCAGGAGGTGCCGTCGCTACGGTTACAGTGACCGGTATAGAATCAGCAAAAGCGGAATCCTGCTCAACTAAGAGATCCTCAATTGTGATCGAAAGGTCTTCCTCAAGCATCAGAATGGAATGATTCGGATCCAGTAGTCTTATTTGCTCCAGCTCAAGGATAAGATCTTCTTCCATGTTGTTTCTGTAGTAAAGGCTTGCCAGCCTTACATGGAATTCAATGCTGTCCGGATACATTGCCTTCATTTCCAGGTATGCAGCAAGAAGCTCTCTATCTTTCTCAGGCAACCTGTGAATGGAAGCGATCCTTCCCCCCGGTCCGACTCCCGAGAGTTCCGGAGGAACGAGGATAATGATGGCCGCGACCACCAGTGAAACCATAGTGTACGAGATCACTTTCATCAGAGCTTTTCTCCTGCTGCGGAATATCTCCCCCACAGGTCTGGGGTCCATATCGGTATCGAGTGGTACTATCTTTGTACCTGAGATGATCTGCAGAAGTGTCTTCCCCGTTCGAGGTAACTGTATCAGTCCTGCAAGTAGAAGCAGCAGGAGGGGAGGAGTCAGAAGGAGCCTTTTCAGGGTCTGCCACTCCGTAGGTCTAAAACCCTTCAGGCTTATTTCGGCAAGACCGAACGCCTCAAGGGGACACTGTCCCCTGACTCCTGTTCGAGCACGTTCAAGCCATGCCAGCATGGTTACGGCAAGCAGGTAGCTGACCGGCAGGAGAATAAACCAGTTCCCTGAAATAAAGTTAAAAATTGTACCCAGAAGGAGTGTCCAGGAAAGAATGACAGCGAGCTCGAGAATATACAGTCCGGTCAGCTGCCGTATATCGGGTGATATTCTGTTAAGCAGAGCGTACTTTCTGGCGGTAACGGTCATTTTCTAGACTCCTGTTCAATCAGCATTGCATCCCCGTAACTGTAGAAGCGGTATGATCTTTCAATAGCATACTGATAAGCCTTCATCATGAATTCATATCCCATGAACGCTGCTACAAGGCATAAGAGAGAGCTTCCTGGAAGATGAAAATTCGTTATCAGAGCATCCACGTTCCGGAATCTGTATGGAGGGAATATAAAGATATCAGTCTCACCTGAAAAAGACTCCCCCGATTCGATATCGATCGACTCGAGGACTCTTGTTGTAGTTGTTCCTACAGCCACGATTCTTCCCCCTGTACTTCGCGCCTTTCTTATCTTCGACAGGCTCTCAGCGGAAATATAGTACTCCTCAGGATCAAGGCTGTTCTCCTCCAGGATTTCCCGCCGGAGCGGCTGGAAGGTCCCCGGCCCCACATGCAGAGTCAGCTGGACATTATCTATACCGGCATCCTGAAGGTTTGCGAGAAGACCCGGTGTGAAATGGAGTCCTGCTGTAGGTGCCGCTACCGCTCCGGTCTCAGACGCGTAGACGGTTTGATATCTTATACTATCCATACTCTCGGGGTCCCGTTTGATGTAGGGAGGCAGGGGAACCTGCGCGATTTCCTGGAGTTTCCGTTCGGTATCCTTACCGGAGTTGAACCTGATAACTGCCCTGCCATGCTTCAATTGCTTTTCCACAGTACAGTTGAGGCTGTTCCCGAACTCCAGCCGTATTCCCGGTTTAGCAGCCCTGCCGGGGCGGACAAGAGCTTTCCATGCATCATCCTCAAGTTTTTTCAGTAGAAATATGTCCGCTTTGCCGCCCGTTTCAGCCTTTCAGCCTTTAAGCCTGGCTTTGATAACTCTTGTATTATTCAAAACCAGA
>JAUWSL010000058.1 GCA_030610085.1 Candidatus Aegiribacteria sp. | reverse complement strand
TACGTCTTGTGATGGATTGTATTAAACCGTTTTCCAATTCGATTGAAAACCCGCCGGGGGAAAACCTGCCGTTATCGATTATCCCTGATACATCAAGTACTTTTTCCATACCCGTATTATGTTCCAATCCTGCGCTGATTGAAAAGCTCCAACTGGAATCTCGGGACACCTTCAGAAAATATTGTTAGATTCACTTGATTAATCGATAAATTTATCTGAACTCATCCGAGTATATCCGGAAGGAGGTTTGTATGAAAGCCCTGATGATTCTCTTTGTTCCGATTGTTCTGGCTGTTTATGCTGCCGATTTTGAGACACGGCAGCTGGAGAACGGTTTAACTGTTATTGTCAGCCCTGATGATACATCTCCTGTGGTTACAATCTGTATTGCTGTGAAGACTGGTGCAACATGCGAGATTCCCGAAACGAACGGGCTGGCGCATTTCTACGAGCATATGTTCTTCAAGGGGAATGAAGCTCTGCCGGATCAGACCGCCTACAATCTCCGTCTGGGAGAACTTGGAATATTACAGAACGGTACCACTTCCGCCGAGAAGGTGCAGTATTTTCTAACACTGGGAAGTGAGAATTTCCAGGAGGGACTTGAGTTCATGTACGATGCTATTACCTCACCTCTTTTCGACCAGGCAGAGATGGAGAGGGAACGTGAGGTCATCATGAACGAGTACGACAGAAGAATTACACATCCCCTTCACAATCTATTTCTTGCGCAAGAAGAGACTATATACGCATCCGCCCCCTGGAGACAAAGCCCCATCGGAGTTCCGGAAGTTATCCAGGCCGCGGCGCCTCACGCTATGCATGCTTTTCAGGAGCAGTATTACACTCCTGACAATTCAGCATTGATAATAACCGGGGATGTTGATTACGAAGAGGCTTTCAGGCTTGCTGAAGAGCAGTTCCGGACGTGGGAGTATGGAGGCGGTAGCAACTACGATGACCTTCCGAGGCTTATCAGCATTGAGAGGGACACCGTTGTTTTTGTGGACAGTCCCTCAGGCGCAGGATACGTTTCGGTAGTATTTGAAGGACCATCCATATCCACTGATCCGGGAGACAGTTATCCGGCGGATGTATGGGGTTCGTACCTTTCCCTCATGAGCAGAGAATTCTATACAGATCTGGTTACCAACGGACCCTTCATCAATGTATACGGTTCGTACTATACGCAGCGCTTTTCACCTTCGATAACTTTTGCCGGAATGGTGCCGCCTGACAGGGCTGAAGAAGCGCTGGACCTGCTGCTTGAGGAGATCCAGCAGCTTCAATCCCCTGATTATTACGATGAAGAGGGTATCGTGCTGGCGAAAGAGGATCTTTACCGTCACAGGATTCTTGCGGAGGAGACCTCCAGAGATGTAGCCGTGGGATCCATGCCTTTCTGGTGGGTGGTCGCCGGCAGTCTGGATTACTATGCCACATACCAGGACAGTCTTGATGCTGTGGAACCGGAAGATATTGGAGAATTTCTGGAAACCTGGTTAGTGGACAGACCCAGCGCCGCGTTTGTACTGAAACCTCTTGACGGAGAGGAGAGCCAGTAATGAAGACTATCTTTCTTGCCACCGCTGTTTTGCTTGGTTCGCTTTATGCGTCGGTTCCCGACAACGTAGAGGAATTCACGCTTTCCAACGGTGTCCGCGTTATCACCAGAACCATTGATAACAACGAAATCGAAGGTTTATCTCTATTTATAACAGGTGGTTCCAGCGCCTTGACAGAAGAGACCCAGGGTCTTGAGAGGTTTTCCCTCGAGTGCGCCATGATGGGTTCAGAGGATTTTCCCGGACCACAATGGCGCGCGCTGATGGACAGAACACAGGCTGAATGGACCAGCAGTTTCAATTACGATTACAGCAGGTATCACCTCAGATGTATAAGGGAAGATCTGCCGATCCTGCTTTCCGCATTCGGGAATTGTCTGCTGAATCCTGAGCTTGACCCGCAGGCATTCGAACAGGTACGCACAAGCACCAGTCAGGACCTGCAGGAGAAGTACAACGACCCGGACAGCTGGATCTGGTTTGTGGCTAACGACGCATTTATGCCAGGGCACACATACAGGCGGCTTCCCGATGGTACAGTTGAGACAGTATCCGGATTCACCCAGGAAGATGTCTCGAATATGCTTGATGAGAGAATACGCTCGGGGAATCTGCTTGTTACGCACGCCGGACCTACGGAACCTGAAGAGCTGCGGGAAATACTCGAGATCGCCTTTGGTAATATCCCGGAAGGCGGACAGGAATACGCACCGGTTGAACCCTTCACGGTCAGCAATGATACAATTGTCATTCAGCACCGGGATGTGCCCACAGCCTATGCCGTTGTTAAATTCAACGCTCCTCCACAGAGCCATGAGGATCTCCTTCCTTTCCGTACCGCTACTACAGTTATTAACGATATCCTCTGGCAGGTACTCAGGACCGACAATGCTCTTACATATGCAACCTTTTCGGGTGCAACTAGTTATAGAGAAAACTGGGGTTACATGTACGTCAGTTCTCCGCAGCCCGCGCTGGCCTGCTCACTCATGGCGGGAGTGCTTGCAGACATGATCGAGAATCCGATCGATGAAGACATTGTAAGAGGAACGATAGAGAAGAGCAGGACACGTGCGAATCTCATGGCTGCCAGCAAGGACGATCAGTGCCGGATTATGGGTAATTCTGAAATATGCACCGGAGACTGGAGAAACGCATACACGATGTTCGATAATATCTCGGAGCTGTCATCGGAAGATCTCAGTGATGTGCTGAACAGATGGGTTGTATACGGAGGATGGGGTATTATAGCTGATACAACAGTTGTTTCCGTTGAACAGCTTCAGCCCTGGCCTCTCAAATAGGGAGTAGTCATGAAGTATTACTTTGCAGTTATCATTGTTTTTATCGCTGCCTGCGGGACCACTCAGCGAATCGGGGACGACTATCTTCAGTATACCGGATCGACTCAGGTTATGGCTGTCGGTACCCGTTCTGAAACTGTGATCTTTGAGGATTTTGAGTCCGGGGAACGCTTCGCTCTTGTGGGTGACCTCGCTCGTGAACTGGTTCCGCAATATGGTCTTCCAGTTATCATCACTGTCATCCCCACTGAAGAAGGCTGGTCGATGGATCCTCAACTCCAGAAACTCGAGCTTATAGAGTACGTTCTGATTGTATCTGAGGTGGGCACATACGAATGAACATCTACCGGTATGATCCGCTTATTCACCTGTAGATTCTGAACGCTTCATCAGAAGGGAAATTCTTGAAGTCAGTGTCACAAAAAAAACGTATCAACAAGTCCAGCCTGAAGCTTCTGTTCAAGAGGATTCTCAAACATAAGAAGGCTATCGGCCTGGGGCTTTGCACTCTCATAATAGTCGATGCCATGCAGCTTATTGTCCCTAAGGTCTTTGAAAAAGTCATCGACAGCCTGGCCAGTGGAATGGCAACCAACTCTCTTCTGCTTAAGATGGGACTTCTTATACTCGGACTTTATCTGATCATGGGTATCTTCCGGTTCTTCTGGAGGTATCTTGTCATCGGTTCAAGCCACAGGATAGACAGGAACATAAGACAGGAGCTTTACGACCATCTCCAGACACTGTCGCCACAGTATTACGATCAGACCAAAGTGGGCGATATAATGGCACATGCCACCAACGACATCAGTGCTGTACGAATGGCCACCGGTATTGCGACCATAGCGTCGTTCGATGCAATTTTTCTTTCAGTGTCCAGTATCACTATCATGCTTATCATGAACTGGAGACTGACGCTTCTTACAATGATACCGCTTCCACTTATTGCTTTTATGATGCTGAAGTTCGGTGCGCTTATCCACAAGAGATTCGAATCTGTTCAGAAAGCTTTCTCCACCCTTACCGAGAAAGCGCAGGAATCACTTTCAGGAGTGAGAGTCATAAAAGCGTACGGAGATGAGCGATCGGAAGACAGATACTTCTCTGAGAAAGCTGAGGACTGTGTTCTCCAGAATGTCAGACTCGCCCGGATATGGGGAATGTTCCAGCCTATGATAGGTGCCCTTGCCATGGCCAGCATGGCCATACTGCTTGGTGCAGGGGGTTCGATGGTTATAAAGGGAATCATCTCACTGGGAGAATTCGTCGCTTTTTCCAGTTATCTGATGATGCTTATATGGCCAATGATAGCAATAGGGTGGGTGGTGAATCTCCTTCAGAGGGGCGCAGCAAGTATGGACAGGCTCCAGAAGATTTTCACGACCCTGCCTGACATCACGGACGGTACAAAGGATATTAAGCCCGAGCCTGCCATATCGATGAAAAATCTTTCCTTTACATATCCCGGTACCGAGATAGAGGTTCTCAAAGATGTTTCCTTCCAGCTGCCCGCCGGAGGAACCCTCGGTATCGTCGGACGCACCGGCTCGGGCAAGACTACACTTGTAGAGCTTCTGATGAGGTTGTACGACCCTCCCGAAGGTACGGTTTTTGTTGGAGGAACCGACGTTCATGAAATGAAACTGTCGAACATACGGGGAATGTTCGGTTACGTTCCCCAGGAGACATTTCTGTTCGCGATGTCCATTGCTGACAATATCGCCTTCGGCAGTTCAGGCATATCCCGCGAAATGATAGAGGAATTGTCTTCCGTTGTTGATATAGACAAAGAGATACAGGATTTTACCGATGGATACGATACAACGGTGGGAGAGAGAGGAGTTACCCTCTCCGGAGGCCAGAAGCAGAGGGTGGCGATTGCCCGTGCACTTGCAGTCAAACCCAGGATCCTCGTTCTGGATGATTCCCTTTCCAGTGTCGATACGGAAACCGAAGCCGCCATTCTGTCACGGCTGAAGAAGGATATAAGTGATCTGACAAGTATTCTCATCGCACACAGGATAAGCACCATACAGAATGCCGACAGCATCATCGTAATGGATGATGGCAGGATAGTCGAACAGGGAACCCACTCTGAACTTCTGAAGCATGACGGATTCTATGCCGAGCTTTACCGAATGCAGCAGCTGGAGGAAGAAGCAAAGAGGGAAGAAATCCCCGAAGGGGGTGAAGACTGATGCATGGCAGTCCGTTTGTCGAAGATGCAGCTGGAGGAAAACTGTATGACCGTGACCTTATCAGGAGACTGCTCCGTTATGTAAAACCTCATCGACGCCTGATCTTCATGGCCATGTTCTTCATGGTCGTTACTGCCGGAATAGAACTGCTCATTCCCTACGTGACGAAGCTTGGAATTGATAATTATCTGGCGAAGCTATATCAGATCTATTCAGCTCCAACAGCAGTATGCACTGAGCTTGTTGAATCGTCACAGGATACGACGGACTTCATTCACGTTTCAGCGGATACTCTGCTGCTTGTCCGGAAAGCAGCCCTGGATAGAATGGATCCGGCGCAGAGAGTTGAAATGGAAGAAGAAGGCAGCCTCTCAAGGGAGACTTACTACCTTTTTCCAGATGACAGGTACAACGGTCAAATAGGTGAGACCATGAATGGTTACTGGCTCGTGCCGGAGACGGGGCTATCCAGCGTACCTCTCTCGGTGATCGTAGATGTCAGAGGCGATGATATCGCCGGTGTAAGCAGGCTCGCATGGCTCCTTGGCTTTCTGATAGTTATAAGCCTTGTGGCCGGTTACGGTCATGTCATGACCCTGGTAGTGGCTGGACAGAGATCCATGTACGATGTCAGAACTGAGCTGTTCAGGCATATACAGCATCTGTCACTCAAGTTTTATTCTCAGAATCCCATCGGAAGGCTTGTAACCAGAGTAACCAACGACATCGAAGCTCTCAACGAAATGTTCACCGCAGTCCTTGTGAACCTTGTCAAGGATGTTATTCTGATAGTTGGTACAGCCATAATCCTCTTCCTGCTGAACTGGAGGCTCGCACTGGTTTCCCTTGCGGTTGCTCCGGTCTTCATAGTCGTTACAGTGATCTTCCGTGTTAAGGCAAGAGGCGCCTACAGGTCCGTAAGGAAATTTCTCGCCAGACTTAATTCAAGGCTTGCCGAAGATCTCAACGGAATAAAGATCGTGCAGGTCTTCCGTCAGGAGAAAAGGCGGAGAGATGAATACCAGGAGACCAACAGGAATTATTTCAGGGCTAATATGAAGCAGATGGTAATATTCGGTATCTTCAGACCGCTGATCGAGATAACAGCATCCGTCGGTATCGCTCTTGTACTGGTGTACGGTGGAGGCAACGTTCTCACCGGCGCACTTACCATAGGTGCCCTGGTTGCCTTCATCAGCTACGTGAGGCAGATGTTTCAGCCGCTGGCGGACATAAGTCAGAAGTACAACATAATGCAGAGTGCCATGGCAGCCGGGGAGAGGATCTTCGCAATACTCGATACCCAACCGGAGATAGCCGATAAACCTTCTGCAGTGGATATCGCCCTTTCGGGAACCATTGAATTTGATAACGTGACCTTCTCTTACGAAACGGATAAGAAGGTTCTGCGTCATGTAAGTTTCAAGGTCGAAGCAGGAAAGAGTGTTGCGCTGGTTGGTCCCACCGGAGCCGGGAAGACTTCCATAATAAGCCTTCTCTGCAGATTCTACGATGTTGATTCCGGAAGGATACTTCTGGATGGCAACGATCTGAGGGACCTTCCCGTACAGACACTGAGGGAGAGTATTTCCATTGTTCTGCAGGATGCATTCATCTTCAGCAGAAGTATAGAGGACAACATACGTCTGGGGCAGGACCTTACAAGGGAACAGGTTCTCAAAGCTGCGGATATGGTACAGGTCACACCCTTCATAGAAAAGCTGCCGGAGAGTTTTGATACTGTCATGGCGGAAAGGGGAGCCACCCTGTCAACGGGACAGAAACAGCTTATCTGTTTCGCCAGAGCCCTGGCTCACGATCCGAGGATCCTCGTACTTGATGAAGCTACCAGCAATGTTGATCCTGCAACGGAACAGCTGATACAGAATGCCATAGAGGTTCTTATGAAGAATCGTACCAGTATCGTGGTTGCCCACAGACTCAGCACAATACAGAAGGCAGACCAGATACTCGTAATAGACGATGGAAGGATCCTTGAGAGAGGCAATCATCAGGAATTGCTTGCAAGAAGAGGTATCTACTACAATCTCTACCTTCTTCAGTACGCTGCAAACAACAGTTCCTGAACCGTAACTGACCTTCACGGAGAACTTTCGACCGGCCCGGGTGTTATATTGGCAGTGCGGCGGAGGTATACTTCGGCAGTTATATCAAGGAATGGATTAAATGAGAATCAGTGCATTTCTGAGGGCATCAGTAACAATCCTGTCTTTAATACTGTTTATCCTGCCAGGATGTATACGTTCAACCTCACGGATCAGTATTTATGATCGTTTTCGTGTTTCTTCCGATGACATTATCACGGATATAGTCACAGGTCTTCAATGGAAGATCGGCCCTGACAGGGATTTCGACTGGTACGATGCCGGAATATGGATTGAGAATCTTGGCGGCAACTGGAGAATGCCTACTCATGACGAGCTTGAAGAACTATACACTGCAGGTATTACGACCTTAACATGGGGTCCTTTTGACAATACCGGATGGCTTGTCTGGTCCGTGGACTACGGACGCAGGAATATGTCCTATCTGTTCTCTTTCGTTCCCTACGATGTTTTTCTCGGGAGGCATGCGGGTGCACCTACGGGACAACGTGTCTTTGTGGTACTTTCTCCTCCTGGTTACTGGATAAACGCCCAACGTACAATCCGCAGTTTGAACCTATTCGGTTTTCCCGTGTCTCGCCTATACTCAGTATAGTATCAAAACCCGAGTTCCTGAAGCCATTCACCAGTTCTTCGGCAGTTTCCGGAAAATCAGGATCTATAATACCTTCCAGTCCACTGCTTCCCGAAGAAACCGTCGGATTGACAGGCGTCAGCTTAACCATGAAGTGATCGGGTGAAAAGAGATCAGCGATTATCGAAGGATCCACCGGATACCCTCTGACCGCTGCGAAATTGAGTGCGATTTTCCTGTCACCGGAACTGAAGAAGGTTTCGCCCCATCCACTCATCTCAGCAAAACTTAATGTGCTGCAGGGAACCAGATCTCTCCTTGAAATTTCCGCGGTGGTATGGATGGAGAACTGCATCTGGAATCTGCCATCGGTGAACAGCCTGTTCTTAATATCGGTCAGTTTCTCCAGGAAATCAGAGCATCCTTCGGGTGCAATTGTCGATATGCTCGGCATTAATCCTGGAGCATCGTAAACGACAGGCAGTTCCTCAAGAACATCAAGAACAGCAGGATTGAAAGCGGGATCACCCATTCTTGCGAATTGAATCTTGAATTTTGAAACTGGTACTTTACCGTCATTGTATCTTTTCCGGACCATGTAGTCTATCTGGCCTGCTATTTCCCCGAATGAGAGTTTTCCCGAGTAGGAAACCCCGGCGTCGCATATCGGGCAACTGACAGGACATCCCTTGAGCGTGGAAATTATCAGTACCCATTTTTCGCTCTGAGGGATCGGGGGCTGGACTGATTCAACGAACTCGATCAGTTTACCATCGTTAAGTTCTGCTATGTAAACTGTTGCGAGATCGGGTTCACCCCGCTGTCCAACGATTCTCATTGTCTCCCGCCCCTCGCTTTCAGAAGTTCGTATACGCATGCTGCTGCCAGTATACCCTGACCGGATGCGATGGCAGCCTGCCCCAGCCTGCCCATGGAAGCATCTCCTGAAAAGTAAAGTCCAGGAATTGATGTTTCGACATTTCCCCTGTCATGAACGAAATCATTCTTGATCTGAGGCAACCCTGGTTCCCTTCCCACGGCTGCAAGCACAGCATCCGTTTCCAGTAGAATTTTCTTACCGGATGCCCGGGCCTCAAGGTGAATGATTCCCTTTGAACCGGATACTTTCACGGGAACGGTATTATAAAGGATTTTAACTGTACTGCGTTTTTCTATCTCATTCCTGAGATCGCCCGTGACCCTCAGAGCGGGTCCTCTTACGAGCAGGCTGACAGTTGAGCCTGAATCCGAAAGGTTCAGAGCGTAGTCCAGGGCTGCCTCACCGCTTCCCACGATAATCGTTCTGCTCGGAGGCTTACGTTTAAGTTCAAGTATGGACCGGTGAATTTTTACATTTCCGGTGACCTTAATATTGAAATCCTTCGGAACCGTTCCTGTTGCGATTATCACAGAACGTGATCTTATGTGCTCTCCCTTTCCGGATATTTCGAAGACATCATCGCTTTTAACGACTGAGTCCGCATGAAAACACATTATCTCCAGATTGTTTGCTGAAATGAAAGAGATCAGCCTGCGCGCGAATTCCGATCCTGCAAGAGGCTTTTCGAGTCCTGGATAGTTCTCGATGAGCCGTGCTTCGCGGATGAGCCCACCTGCTTCTCCGCGGGTATCAACAACGATAACATCCAGCCCCAGCCTTCTGCATTGAACAGCCGCCGCGCATCCCGCAGGGCCCGCCCCGATAACAGCTGCATCGTAAAGAACTATGATTATATACCCGGGCAGACAGTATCAGTGTCAGTAATGACCGCAAAACCGCTCGCAAGGTTCATGAGACTTCCAATGTGAAGCTCCTCCGAGCTTGTCGTCTGCGCGTCGGCCGGAATGTACACTTCGTATCCTCTTACGAATGCCGACCTGGCGGTCGTCTCACAGCACATCTGCGTCAGTACTCCGGTAATAAGAACCTGCTCCGAAGATTCGCTTCTCAGGAACTCATCCAGACCGGTATTGTAGAATGCATCGTAGGTATTTTTCCTGAATACTCCCTCTCCGGGGAGGGGGGACAGTTCGTGGATGATCTCGGATTCCTTCTTCCCGCACCGGATATAATCACTGAAGAACCTGCCAAGCATCCCGAGGTCCTCAGAACCGCTGTGGCAGTGCCGTGTGTAAACAACGGTTCCACTGAAGCTTCTCCAGTACTCCAGGAGATCAGCTATCTTCTGAATGATCGCTCCTGCCGAAGGCAGATAGACCCTGCCATCCGGATGTGCGAAGTAATGCAGCATGTCCACAACCACCAGGGCGCATTTTTCGGGTTTCAGTATAAGGTGCGGTCTTGGATGTGTATGCCTCTCTATCCGAGCCAGCCACTCCTTAAGTTTATCATCGATATTCTCGGGCGTTACAAACGGTTCAGTGTACATGATTGCGCAGGGTCAGAATACCTTTATAAATCCCAGACCCACTCCCGGAGATTATCATACATCCTGAAAAGAACAGTACGAGCGAAGAAGCTGCAATGATCCTCAGAACTCTTTTCATCAACCTTCTCCACCGCATTCATGGTATACACTAAAATAAATGAACGCATAACTGGAATAGTATACACTTGATTCGTACCGCAGCAAACCGGCAGGCTGTCAGTGTAAACTCTGCTGTTTGACATTCTATTAATAACATGATACACTTCTATTAACATGTAATCGGATGGAGTTAATAAAATGAATAAATCAGTAGTGTCCTCAGTACTTTTCTCCCTTATTTTGCTCCTGTCCTGTGGAGATTCCGCGGTGAGCATGATGGACCCCGAAGGCGG